>QMOK01000019.1 GCA_003648195.1 Chloroflexota bacterium
CCAACCTCCAAGCTGGGATGGGAGTGAGCGTGGGAGTGGGGGTCTCGCTCGGCACAAGCGTTGGCGTTTCGCTAGGGACAGGCGTTTGCGTGGAGGTGGGGGCGTTGGTCGCCTCGGCGGTGGTCGCTGGCGCAGTTTGGCAACCCGCCAAAGGTACGCTAAAAACTACTAAACTAATCAACAGGGTAAAGATAACCTTATTTTTGTCATTCATTGCGCTAATCTCCTCAGATGTTCTACATTCAAACCCTGCTTATTATTTCATTGCCAGTATAGCATAAATATTGTGCTAGACCAACAATTTTTAGCACTCTATCGTTAGTGTGGTTCATTCGTAATTGCTCAAAATATTAGTGGTGCATTGCATCTGTTTTGGATGCGTTGCACCATGAATCTGCCTATCAAAGCCGAGCTGCAACGCACTTTTACAAGTGCAATGCAGTTCTACCACCGTGATTTTGAGCAACTACATTCTTTCTTAGATTTCCTAATTCTCTAACCCCCTAATTCCCCATCCCCTATGGTATGATTGCCAACATGACAGCCCTTACAATCACTAACATCCACAAAACCTATGACAACACCCCAGCTCTGAGGGGTGTCTCTTTCACAGTATCCAAAGGAGAAACAGTTGTTCTCCTTGGCCCCAGCGGATGCGGAAAATCTACTCTATTAGAAATTATAGCCGGGCTTACGGAGCCAGAACAAGGCACTTGCGCCTGGAATGGCGAATCGCTGATGGGCGTTCCAGCGCACAAGCGCGGATTTGGACTCATGTTCCAAGACTACGCCCTTTTCCCACACAAAAACGTGCGCGATAACGTTGCCTTTGGCCTCAAAATGGCCGGCTGGGAAGCGGAGAAATCTAAGCGGCGGGTGGCGGAAGTGCTGGAACTAGTGGGCTTGCCCGAGTGTGGCTCACGGGACGTGACCACCCTCTCAGGGGGAGAGCGGCAAAGGGTGGCCTTGGCGCGTTCCCTGGCTCCCCAGCCGCGATTGCTCATGCTAGATGAACCCCTTGGTTCTCTCGACCGCACCCTGCGAGAACGCCTAATGATGGAATTGCGCGAAATTCTCAGCCAGATGGGGCAAACGGCAATTTATGTCACTCACGACCAGGTAGAGGCCTTCGCGGTAGCCGATAGGGTAGTGGTGCTGAAAGCGGGCACGGTGGCTCAAACCGGGACCCCGCAAGAAATTTACCAACACCCTAATTCTAGTTTTGTGGCTCGTTTTTTGGGATTGACTAACCTGCTCTCTGGCCGGGCGCGGGAAACCCTTACGGGAGCGCTTGTCGCCACCGATTTGGGCGAGTGGGCTGTTCCCCAGCGGGTGAGCGGTGAGGTAATGGTGTTGCTTCGCCCCGACCAGGTGCACCTCGCTCAGGAGTCTGGCCATCACCTGCGGGGTACGCTAATAAAACGCTCTTTCAGCGGAAATACGTATCGGGTGGAGGTAGACGTTCAGGGCACGGCACTGCGCTTTGATTTCCCCGCTTCTACCCCTAACATTCCCCAACCAGGCGAAACCATCATCCTTAGCTTTAACCCCCAAACGGCGTTGCAGGTGGTTGGGCAGCTGGCTACTTTTTAGGTAGTTCAATTGGCAAAGGGGGCATTTTGGGGCCGTCAATGCCCAGGTACTCGGACAGCGCGGCTCGCATGGCGGTACGGTCATCCCAAGGGTATTCGGTTTTGCCGAAGCACATAGACTGCTCGTGCCCTTTTCCGCACGCTAAAACCACATCCCCCGGCTGGGCCAGAGAGAGCGCGAAACGGATAGCGTCCCCTCTATTTGGTACACGCCAAAAGTTTTTATCTTCCTTTCCCCCGTGCAAACGCGCGCCTTCTGCCATTTCTGCCAGGATGCTGTTCAGCGATTCTGTGCGAGGGTCTTCGGCTGTTAGAATGGTGAAATCGGCTAAACTGGCGGAGACTTCGGCCATGAGGCGGCGTTTGGCTTTGTCGCGTAGTCCCGCCGAGCCAAAGACGGCAATCAGCCGTCCCTTGGTCATGGCTCGCCCAGCCTGCAAAGCACGGCGCAAAGCGTTTGGGGTGTGCGCAAAATCTACAATGGCCTGAAAATTTTGCCCTAGGTCTATGCGTTGCATTCGGCCCGGAACGCCTTCTAACGCTTCAATTCCAGCTTGCGCTGCTTTTACGTTAATGCCCATTCCTGCTACTGTGGCCGCCACCGCCGCTAGGCAATTAGATACGTTGTATTCTCCTAGCAGCGAGGTTTTGAAATTGGCGCGAAAGTTCTTTCCTTCAATGCGGAACTTAAGCCCTGAAAGTGAGTGTTGAATTTTTTTGGCCCGCACGTCTGCTTGGGGAGATAATCCGTAGGTGATGGGGTGCAGACCTCGATCTTCAACTAAATCTCGCAAATAGGCGTGGGACTGGTCATCGGCGTTGATGATTGCCGCCTGCGGAGAGTCCTGGAATTTGGGCGTGGTGGCCGTTACCTGAACGAAAAGGCGCCCTTTGGCGCGTTGGTAGGCTTCGTAAGAACCGTGATAGTCGAGATGTTCGTGAGTGATGTTGGTCATGACGCCAACGTCAAAGTAACATTCTCCAACTCTGTTTTGCGCTAATCCGTGCGAGGTGGTTTCTAAGATAACGTGGGTCAGCCCCGCTTCTACCATCTCGGCTAGGTAACGCTGAACGTCAGGAGCTTCTGGCGTGGTGACGTGGAATCCAGTATCGAGCGTTTTTTTGCCAATGATGGCGTTCACGGTGGTAATCATTCCCACTTTGAGTTTGGCCGCCTGCAGAATGTGGTAGATGAGATTAGCGGTGGTGGTTTTGCCATCTGTTCCTGTGACGCCAATTACGGTCAGTTTTCGGGCGGGGAAGTCGTAAAGTGCTGCCGAAAGTACGGCGAGAGCCTGACGAGGGTCTCTTACTCGGAAGTAGGGAGTGGCAATAATGGGAATCTCTCGGCTTGACCGTGTGCCAATGATTGCCGCTGCCCCGTTTTTTACAGCGTCTGGGATGTAGTCGTGCCCATCTACGCTAATGCCAGGTAAGGCCACAAACAAAGCTCCAGGGTGCGCCTGACGTGAGTCAAGAACTATATCGGTGATTTTGGTGTTGGGCATTGTCTCCACGTTAGAAGGGGAGATATACTTAACGAGTTCGGGGAGCAAGATAGAGTGTTTGGGCATTAAGACGCTTCCTTGTGGGAGTGGATAATTTATTAAAGCTTCATAATTTTACCACTGCTTTTTTTGCGTAGTTGGATTTAGACGTGAATATTTAAGTGCGATATTCTTTGGCGGGCGCATGTATTAGTTTAATAGTTCACGTCATTTCAAAGGATAGGCACTCAACGGTTAAGGAGGTGTTGCAATTTTACCTAAAGCCTGACACTTATGGTATTATTCAATTGGAGGTAATTTCAAAAACTTAACCTTTCCCGTGAGTTACTAAAAAGATAATATGGTTTCTAATAATTCTCCCCAAGAAGAACTTCAGAAACTTTTGACGCTAGCAAATGGTATTGAGACACAAATTTCAGCTCTTCCATTTACTGTGCCAAGAGGTGTTCCCAGTGGTTTTTTCCATTTGAAGAGAGATTTAAAGGCTTTAGAAAGAAGTATTGATAAGCTAGAAGCTGAACGCCAAGACCTGCTTGGTTTGGCGGATATTGGCAAAGTCATTAACTCTTCTTTGAAGCTAGATGATGTTTTGCGTATTGTAATGGACACTCTCATCCGCATTACAGAGGCTGAACGTGGTTTTCTCATGTTGCGAGACCAAGAAACAGATGAGCTTACCACCAGGATAGCGCGAAACTGGGAGCAGGAATCAATCGCGTCAAATGAATTCGCTGTCAGCCAAACTGTTATTAATCGGGTGGCCGAACAAGGGGAGCCAATTTTAACGACCAATGCTCAAGAGGATGCCCGTTTTGATAGCCAAGAAAGTATTATTGCTTATAAACTGCGCTCTATTTTATGTGTCCCGCTCAAAGTAAAAGATAGGCTCACGGGAGTTATTTACGCAGATAATCGCATTCAAACGGGGCTTTTCACCGAATCAGATCTTGCTCTTTTATTGGCATTTGCGAATCAGGCAGCCGTAGCAATTGAGAACGCGCGGCTTTTTGAATCTGTACAGCAGACTTTGGCAGAAGTCACTGAATTGAAGAATTTGATGGATAACGTATTTGCTTCTATTGCTAGTGGCGTTATTACCACCAATGTTCAAGAGCAGATAACTCTTTGCAATAAGGCAACTGAGAATATTCTAGAAATACAATCTTCAGATGTGGTTGGAAGTAAAGTAGATGACGCTTTTCCATCTTTGGGAGATAAGTTGTTGCCTGCGCTAAACTCAGTTAGCGAAAAAAATCGCTCGGTGATAGGTATGGAAATTTCAGCTGATCTTCTTTCTCAAAAGCGTGTAGACTTATCTTTGAATATTTCTCCCCTGAAAGACGCCCAGGAAAATACGCAAGGGGTGGCAATTGTACTGGATGATCTAACGGAAAAGAAAAAACTTGAAGCTCAACGCAGGTTGTTCGAGCGGATGGTTTCCCCGGCGGTTATCAATCAACTAGACCCTGACGAATTGCAGTTGGGGGGCAAGCGGAGTAATATCACCACCCTTTTCGCCGATATTCGCGGCTTTACGCACTTTAGCGAAAATCTTGCCCCTGAAGATTTAGTGTCGGTGCTCAATCGCTATTTGGCTGCCGCCGCGGACGCTATTTTGCTAGAAGAGGGAACAATTGATAAATTCTTGGGCGATGCGGTTATGGCGTGGTTTAACGCTCCTATGCTTCAGGTAGACCACAAATTGAGGGCTGTGCGTGCGGCTATTGGGATTCGCCAAACTATTAGCAACTTGCACAAAAAACTTCCTCAACAATATCATCTGGATTTCGGCGTTGGAATCCATACCGGAGACGCAGTTTTAGGCGTAATAGGAACTGAAAAACGAATTGAGTATACCGCCATTGGCGATAGTGTAAATACTGCAAAACGCATCCAAGAAAATTCTGCTCCAAACCAAATTCTAATTAGCGCAGTGACTTACGCTGAAATAAGTTCTCAAGTGATAGCGCGCCCTACTGCCCCCATCCACGCGAAAGGGAAAAGCCATCCCATAGAGGTGTATGAAGTTATTAGTTTGCGATAAAAATGGAAGAATGAAAACAAAAACGCCCCATAAATCTGGGGCGTTTTTTGTTTAAGGGATGTATGGGATTCATTTGGCTCAGAACCCGCGAAGCTTCGCATTACTTTTTGTCGCACTTCACTCATCACGCAAAATTGCTTCCTGGTATTTGTTCGCGAATAAAGCAGGAGTACCGCCAGTATGCCAAAAAAGGACAGTTTCTTCCGCACCGAAAAATCCTTTGCGAATAAGATCAATAAGACCGGCAGCGGCTCGCCCAGTATAAACAGGGTCTAGCAAAATGCCCTCTTTTTTAGCGAAAAGGTGGATTGCTTCCCGCTCTGGAGTTCCCATTACGCCGTAACCTGCGCCTGTGTAATCGGCGTTGACGAGTATATCGTTGGGGGAAAAAGCCATTTTCTGGCCGAGGATCTCTGTCACTTCGGATGCTAGTTCGGCTACTCGGGATTGCAGAACGTCTTTCGGCTCATCTACGCTAATGCCCAGAATGTTGCTTTCCAAACCAAACAGGCTGGCACCCGCCACTAGTCCGGCTTGCGTCCCTCCCGAAGAAGAGGCAAATACTATCCAATCGGGTTGTTTGGGGAGCTGTCCCAACAATTCTTGAACGGCAAGAGCATAAGCGGCTGCGCCCACCTTACTTGACCCACCATAGGGGATGAGGAAAGGCTTGCGTCCGGCCTCTTCGATCTCTTTGAAAACCTTTTGGATAGTTTGAGCGCGATTTTCGGGCGTTGTCCAGACAATTTCTGCTCCCACTAACCTATCCAAGAAAAGATTTGCTGAAGCCGTTTCTGGTTCTTGACCTGCCAAAACGAGCGTGCAGTCAAACCCAAAACGCGCCGCCGCAGAGGCGGTTTGCCGGCAGTGATTGGATTGCCCCGCCCCGGTCGTGATGAGCGTGCGTGCTCCCGCGTCTCTGGCCTGTGCCAAAAGATATTCCAACTTACGGGTTTTATTGCCTCCAAAAACTAAGCCTGTTTGGTCATCGCGTTTGACCAAAAGGCGAGGCCCGCCAAGCGCATTTGAGAGAATTGGCAATTTATCAATATGGGTTGGTAAGTGAGCAATATGAATTTTAGAGAGCATTTAGCACCGCCTTTTATGCTTTAGAATGAGATTAAGTTTTTCTGAGCAGTAACCCTGAGCGTTAATAGGACAGGTATTACCAACAACGATACACCAATTATATGGCCGAGCAGGTGATTGTGAAGCAAAGCTGGAACCCAAACTCGAATTGTCTCGTAGTAGGGAATGATTAGTAAAGAAGCCATTGAAAATACTAAGCCAGCGCGCATGGGACGTGTTTTTGGAATAAGAAGCGCGGCAAAGGGCAAAAACCAGAGCAAATACCAGGCATGGAATGTTGATACTCCTATTAAGACGTACCAAAAAAGGACATAGAACGAAGAAAGAAAAACCCTAGCGATGATAGTTTCAGCGTCAGAAGCGTTTTTGCAATCCTTATTGCGGGCGGTTTGCTGCCATACACGCCAGAGATTCCAGAGATAAATTCCGCCCAAAATAGCGTAAATGATGCCTTGAGCGTAGTCAAAGGCGGCGTTAGTGCCAACTTTGGCGCGTAGAGCCAATATTAATAAAGCCATCACAGAACGTCCAGCGGATTTTCCCGAATATAAAACTGCCCATTGATCCAATCCCGGCCAATAGGGATACATTGCCAAAAATATCAACAGCAAGCTCACAAGGCCGTAAATTACAAAAGATAATATCTGGCGAGACCATTTAATTTTCCGCGCGGCTACCGCCAACAAAAAGAAAGGCAATATGAGCAAGGGAATGAACTTTATTAAAATGGCTGCGGTAAATGCCGCCACAAAAAATATAGAGTACGCTGCGCTGCGTTTGGTTTCCCCGCCAAGCAAAAGTTTTATAAATGCCCAAACGGCTAGTAACAACAAGAGCATCATCGTAATATCGTTATGGGCATTTTGAGCGCTTTCTAGCAATACTAAAGGATTCCAGGCGAAGAACGCGGCTCCCGCCAAGGCCCAGCGCGGGCGAATTAAGAGAAGAATCCGATACAGCAGCCAAACGCTTCCTATATATGCCAAAACGCCAAGAACTTTTAGCACAAAAAGGTGCGCTAAATATTCACCCCCGCTCAGGTGGTACGTTCCCAGTGATAGCCATTCCCAGACTGGCCCGTAAGGAGAAGCGGTATCTATCCACTCTCCGGCTAGACCAAGCCAAGGGTCCGAGGAGGGCCAATCGCTTGGGGATACAGAGAGGGGCATCAAGTCGTAAAGCGCCCATCCCCGTGATTGAATGGCATATACAAACATATCAATAGCGGTTTGCGGATAAGAGAACGCTAATGTGAAAGCAAAGAGAATCCCCCCGCCAAAAATGAAACGGATGCTGTTTTTCTCTCCTGTCGCCAATTTCAAAAAGAGCGTGTAGAAAGCGAAAAGCGCAAGAATGCCAACTACATAGGCTATGAACCCAAACGCTGAGTAGCGCGTGAGTTTTGCGTAATCTACTGGCGGGATGGTAGCGTAATGCCGCGCTAACGGGAACGCCAGTGTGAAGGCTAAATAAATCAATCCGCTTGCGATGAGGCAGAACCATAAGCGCGTGTTCACAGACTGGTTATGCCAAAAGGAGGTGATTTTTGTAGGCGGTTTCATATTGCCAATTATGTTAGCACAAAGTTGGGTTGATGATAACGCCTGAGCGCGTTTCATCGCTTCATGATATACTTTCACCATGTCTTTAGGATTACTAACTCTCCACATTCAAATTTCTGGTTGCTCCTCGCTCAAAGAAAAACGCGGACGTCTCAAGCCGCTCTTGGCTCGCTTGCACCGCGAGTTTAACGTCTCAGTTGCCGAGTTAGATTATCAAGACAGTTGGCAAAACGCTCTCATTGGGTGCAGCCTTATTAGCAGTGACCACAACCACACGCAACGCTCGCTTCAAAAGATTATCCATTGGATTGAAAAACACCGCCCCGACTTATACATCATTGAAGAGAAAATTGAAATTCTTTGATTTAAGCGGGGAGATACAGTCGCATCCCTAGCCGTGACGCTGGGGAATGGCAATTTGCCATTAACGAGCGATTCCCACTCTCGCGGCGATTTCGTGTGTAGTTCGGGCGTGATGCCATAGTGAGCGTATATCTCCTCCCCAGCCCTCAACTTTGCGCTCTCGTTCCAACAAAAAAGCCGATTCAATATCGAACCGGCTTTCGCTATTTTATATCTTAAACGAAACTTATTGCAAATGTAATACCGTTTTTCCATCGCTCCATAATTCCTCTAAGCGATAGAAATCACGGCGGTCGGGCGAAAAAACGTGGAGAATCAAGTCGCCGTAATCGGCTAGCATCCATCCTGCTTGCGCTTCTCCCTCAATTCTGGGATTGACGCCATATTCTTTTTTAATTTCTCTCTTGACAGTTTTGATCAACGCTTGTACCTGGCGGACACTGCTCCCCGTGCAGATGATGAAATACTCCGATAGGGTACTAACTTCACGTATGTCCAGAAAAAGAATGTCTTCCCCTTGTTTTTCATCTAAAATATCTACAATTTTGTGTGCTAATTCTAAAGTATCCAGAAGAACCTCTCTTTTTATAAGTTACTTAATTTGTAATTACTCAGCCCACCTTTGAAATGTCACTGCTTCGGGGTATTTTTTGCCCCGAAGCAGTCTTCCAGATGCTCTGGGAGATTGCTTCAGCGGGAAAACACCGCTTCGCAATGACATGCCTGAGTAGTCACCTTAATTTTTGACAACTAATTTCATTTCTCTAAAACAAATTTCCAGGTCAACGACTTTATTAAACCACAACTTGACCATTATCTTCAGCTAATTTGGCGGTAAATAATCGTGTGTAAGTTGGCCCATCGGAGCGCAAATCGCTGCGATAAACGTGAACCGCATCTACACGGGCCGCGCCCAAATAGCCAACGCTAAAATTATGCAGCACATCGCCTACTTTGCGAATATCTTTTCCAGAAGTTTTCCGCGAGACACGGCCCAAAGTGAGGTGAGGTGTGAAATCGTATTTGTCGCGTTCGTAGCCCAGGCGGGCTACCCCAGTCTCTATGCCGCGCCGCAGGTCATCAAGTTCGGAGGGTGCTTCTACTCCAATCCAAATTACGCGGGGGTGATGTGTCTTGGGAAAGGCTCCTATACCGCCAATACCTATTTCCATGGTGTGCCGCTTGGCTGCCTCCGAAGCGACAATCTTTTTGACGATTTCCAGATTCTTTGAGGAAATATCGCCTAAAAACTTTAATGTCAGGTGTATTTTATCTGAATCTACCCAACGCACAAGCGCGGCAGGAAGTTGTTCTTGGAGGTTAGAGATTACTTGTTCTAAGGAATCTCGCACATCGGCGGGTAAATTGATGGCTATGAAAGCGCGAATAATATCCTGGGCCATAAAAACTCACTTCTAGTTAGATGATTTTAGAGAATCGGCGATAAAAATATTGAGCAATTCAACGAAAACGGAAATTCGGGAAGAACATGTTTGCTTAACTATCAGTACTTTGGGCAGAATTTAAATCTTGGAGTTAGCTAGCGCCTCGGCGACTGCATTACGCAGATCTTGGTAAGCAACCGGCTTTGTCAAATATATTGTTGCCCCAGCGTTTAGACCAGCTTCAATGTCTCCTGGAAGGCTTTTAGCAGAGACTACAACAGTTGGAATATGCTTGAGTTTTTCGTTGCTCCTCATCCATGCCAAAATGTCTAAACCTGAAAAATCGGGCATCATAATATCTGTAACAACTACATCGGGGATATTTTGCTCAATAAGTTCTTTAGCGGTTTCACCCTTGTACGATTTCAGAACCGCATAGCCTTCTAGGCGCATCATTTCGGCAAACATTTCTGCGGTATCTGGTTCATCTTCTATGATTGCTATTGTAATTTGGGTGTCATTCATAGCCACCTCTCTATAAATAAAATTGCTAGAAATCTTAGGGTGTGTGGAAATGTGTATTTCGATAAATACATTAACAGTATTGTACTATATTAATCGCACAGAGAGCAAATTTCGGTTATTCACCGTTATCATTGTGCCTTAGCAAAATTTGGTAATCATCTGGGGTATCCACATCTAGGTTGGGAATAGCTTCAGGCCAGCGAATCAGGAGTGGGGGATAGCGTTTGAAAAGCGCTCTTCCGCCCTGGTCGCCGGTGATTGTTTCAAAGTCGGGAAAAGTTACCTTGTCAAACAGCACGGGGTTAGTAAGCTGGCCGTTTACCTGGGGAGCTATTAGAGGGGCGTTAGTTTTTTGGTGGGTTTCTACCAGTGAGCGAAGCAATTCGCTTGGAATGTGGGGTTGATCCGCTAAAAGGAAAATGCTTGCGCCGCATTGAGGGGGCAAGGCTCGCAAGCCAGCTTTTACTGACGTGCTTTGCCCCTTTTGCCAATGGGGGTTATGGATAATCTCTACTGGCAAATTTGCTACCGCCTGGCTTACCTCGGAGTGCCACGCCCCGGTCACTACTATTACTGGAGAAAGCCCAGCCTCAAGCGCGGTGTTGGCTATTACGTGTACAAAGGGTTGCCCGTTCCAATTTAGTAATTGCTTTGCTTCTCCGTAACGCCGCGCCCCGCCTGCGGCAAGCACCACGGCAGCTACTGATCCAAACGGTGAAGAATGACTTCCTTTTTTTTGCGGCATGGCAGTTGTTCCTGTTGTGGTTCGGTTGTGAATTTGCGGGGTTTGCCCAGTGATTTTACTATTTTTCATGAGTATTAAATTTCTAGCCACATGACACTTATGCTGAAAGACTTTTTTCGGACACGGATAAACACGGAAAATGCGGATTTTTCTGTGAAAAAACAAAAAAGAATCGTATCATCTCAATATTTTGGGGTGAGGCTAAGACCTCCGAGGTTTTTGTAGTGCAAACCTCGGAGGTCTTGTCCCTGTTTATTGAGAAGATACAAAGAATCCGTGAAAATCAGTGTCAATCCGTGTCCAAATTAAAACTGTCGGGTAGCTAGTTAAATTTTAGCATGAGGATGGAATAAGGGCTACTTAAACGAAAACTGCCCCCGATTGGGAGCAGTAATGCTAAACAGTGGGCGGAACAGGACTCGAACCTGCGACCTCCTCCGTGTAAGAGAGGCGCTCTAACCAACTGAGCTATCCGCCCCAAGCTTTCGCATTGTAACCCACATGCCTGAATTCTGGAAGGGAGGAAATGGTAAATGGTATGCGAGACGTGAAAAATTTGCCTTCGGCGTGTGTCCAATTTGCACTTCGTATTTCGCAAAATGTGATACACTTTATAAACAAGTTTACGGGAGTATTTCATGCGTTTGATTCGTTACCAAACCTCAGATCACGAAAAACACATCGGTTGGATGTTGGACGATAAAGTTGGCCCTATTCGGGGAGATGTTTTCGATGGGTACCAGCGAGAGGAGGCGACCATTCCTTTGGAACTGGTGCGGCTTTTGTCACCTGTTCAACCCAGTAAGATCATTGCTGTCGCCCGAAATTACGCCGCGCACGCAGCAGAGAACAACGCTGAAGTGCCTGAAATACCTGTCCTGTTTTTTAAACCTCCCTCCGCAGTTATTGGCCCGGGAGAGGCTATCCGCATCCCGCCCCAGACACAGCAAATGGAGCATGAAGCTGGGTTAGCCGTTGTGATTGGGAAAGAGGGGCGGTGGATTGATTTGGACAAGGTGAACGAACACATTCTAGGTTATACTATCGCCAACGATGTCACGGCCCGTGACCTCCAACACAGCGATTTGCTATGGACACGCGCGAAAGGGTTTGATACCTTTGCTCCTCTTGGCCCGTGGATTGAAACAAATTTCGACCCCACTGATGCTATGATCACTTGTTACGTAAATGGCGTCATGCGACAAATGGCATCCACTCGTGATATGGTATTCACTGTAAAAAAGATAATTGCTTTCATTTCTTCGGTCATGACCCTTTGCCCAGGAGATGTTATTCTTACTGGTACCCCAGAAGGCGTAGGGCCACTTGAAGATGGTGACGAGGTGGCAATTAAGATAGAAGGCATTGGCACACTCACAAACGCTGTTAAAGCATTAGAGTAACTTACTATGGCGATAGATATTCACACTGGTATTCAAACCGCTCTTGTTTTAGCTGTAATTGCTATCATCTTGAGCATAGTTTTTGGCATACGCTCTCTTGTGGCTGGCAAAAAAATACAATTCTTCCGAATGCGGCATAGGCACATTACCCGAGGCTGGCGTCTGATTTCTCTTGCGTTTTTATGGGGAGCCATAGGCGTGGTTTTATATTTCTACGGCGAGCCAGTCGCTTATCATTTTATTCCCCCTTCTGCGACAGTGCCGCCCAGTTTTACGCCTTCTATTACGCCCACCATCACACTTACGCCCACCATCACGCTTACCCCTACAATTACCAACACACCTTCCGAATCCTATACTCCGACCATTACATTTACTCCGCATGTTCCCTTGGCTGTGGAGGCGCAATTTGAAGGTGAACTCACTCCGCCCGCAGACGCGGTTTTTAGCTCACTTGAATTCACCAACGAAGGTCTAGACGCCCTTCATCGCCCTATACGTCCCAACACCATTTTCCAGAATCCCGTGGGGCACATGTACGCCGCTTATAGCTACGACAAGATGAAAGACGGCGTGCAGTGGACATCAATATGGTACCGAAATGGGGAACTTGTTCATTATGAGACTAAACCATGGATTGGCGGTTCAGGAGGGGTAGATTATACGGATTGGGCTCCAGATGCCGCGGAGTGGTTGCCGGGAATATACGAAGTGCAAATTTTCATTGGTACTGACTGGAAAAAAGCGGGGTTTTTCACGGTTGAGGGTGTTCCGCCTACCCCCACGATGACTCCCACTCCCACGCGAACACCATCACTCACCCCCAGCGCTACTCTTACCCTCACGCTAATACCAACCGATACGCCTACTCCCAGCCGAACACCTTTGCCTACCGCAACCGAAAGTCCCTAGCTTTTGCTTCTTAGTGCCTTTGCAATTTTGGCCGCTACACGAGCATTGTTAAGCAATAAACTCAGATTGGCTTTTAGGCTGGCTTCTCCGGTTAATTCGCTAACTCTGCTTAATAAGAATGGGGTTACTTGCTGGCCTCTAACGTGCTGGCTTTGTGCTTCGTCCATAGCTTGGGCAATGGCTTCTTCCATGATTGCTTCGGGAAGAGCATCTTGTTCGGGAGGGGGAACCACCACTAATACAGCACTTCGTGCTCCCATTTTCCAATGCGCTTTGGCTATGCTGGTTACTTCTTCTGTGCTATCCGCGCGTACACTAACCGGAAGTCCGCTGGTGCGGGCGTAAAAGGCTGGGAATTCATCTGTTTTATAGCCTATCACCGGAATGGCCATGGTTTCTAAGTATTCCAATGTTGCGGGCAAATCTAAAATTGATTTTGCGCCGGCGCAGACTACTATGGCTGGAGTTTGCCCCAACGTGGGCAAATCCGCTGAAATGTCAAAAGGAGCATCGCGGTGCACGCCTCCAATCCCACCCGTAGCGAAGACGCGGATGCCAGCTTGTGGCAAAACTGTCAGCGTCCCGGCAACGGTGGTGCCCCCGTTTAGGCCTTTGGCTATCGCTCCCGCAAAATCTCGCCGGCTGATTTTGAGAGGTTGTTTCGCTTCAGCTAGCTTGTGCAATTGCTTGGGTTTTAGGCCAATACAAACTTTCCCTTCTAGTACGCCCACTGTGGCTGGAACCGCTCCTTGATCTCTGACTTGTTTCTCCATGTTTTGCGCCAATTCTAGGTTTACGGGGTACGGCAATCCATGTGTGACAACGGCTGTTTCTAAGGCGACAATGGGGTTCTTTTTGTGTTTTGCTTGTTTTATTTCTTTGGAATAGAATAAGGTTTTCAAGTTACGCTCCAGGGTTATTTATGCAGGATATATTGACATCCAGGGATCAAAATTTTCTATTAATTGCCCTAGGATATTTATTAATCTTTGAAGGTCGGCATCTGGTATGAAAGGTGTTATGTCAGGCGTTTTTTGGTCTCGAATGATTTTTTGCGCCATCAATAAATGGTTTTGATAGTCTAACAATAAGCGCATGGCAATATAAGGGGCGGCCATTTCTTCTTCGCGGTAGTTCTTGAATTTTTTGATGGGAACATCTTGTATTAGATCGCATAATCCTTCTCGGCGGGATTTGCGAGCAATTCCTTTTAGAACTGGCTTCTTACCTAGGGTTAGGTTTTCATGAGTGATTTTCCAGGCTTCTCTGTGGCGCTCTTCTAATGATTCGGCGGGAAAATACCATGTGCCCACGTTTATCCATTGAATTTCTACGGGGAATTTATCAAGATCAAAAAATAACTTTGTAACATCATCTCGTGTATGAGGTGGAGGAACACCAGCGACACTAATGGGGCTTAACTCAATTCCTCCTTGTTGAATGGCAAGTTCGCGTAATGATTCTTCATTTTGCTTAATGAGCGTTCTGTCTGGGGAGCTGATTACGGCAAAAAGCTCGGTAAATGTACGCGCTAAAAGTCTGACACGTAATTGGAATTGCACCAGGTTTATGAGGCGCATCCCCACAGTGTGCCCCCAGTTATAAACCAAGTTGTGAATTGCTTCTGGGTCAAATACGATTGGATTTTCAATAGTGGGTGTTTGATCACCCCGACAGACATTATAGCGAACTTCAATATTGCGCATGCCGAGAGGAATTCCCTCTCGGGTTTTATGGTCAAGAGAGATGTTCATGTATTGGTCGCTCGTGGGGAGCGTTATCCGCAGCCGTTCAAAGGGGAAGAGATGAAAGAACCCCCGTTGCCTATTAGAGGTTCGATCGACTAAGGTGGGGGTGCCGTCAGTTGTTTCTACTATCGCAACGGCGTCATAGTCTACTTGCATATGGCCAGGGCCGCCTACTCGCGCGGCGAATTTGTTTGCATCTTTGGGTACTACAGCTCCATCTCGAATACGTATTGTCTCATAGCGGCTTCCAAGCGCGTATTGCAAAAGAAATCGCCTGGCGGCGGGGACGTCATCTAGCT
Organism: Chloroflexota bacterium; assembly: GCA_003648195.1. GTDB lineage: Bacteria > Chloroflexota > Anaerolineae > Anaerolineales > UBA11858 > B10-G9. Next base: position 15,176 of record QMOK01000019.1, read on the forward strand.
CGTAAACGTAATTGACGTACAAAGCGGATATTTGAAATGCTATCCAAAAAGTCGAAGCAACGATTGTCGCCCATTGAAGAACGGCGGGAGCAAAAAGCCACCGGAACGGTTTCCCCATGTATTCAGGCTCAAAAAGGATCAATGTGTCGGGGTCAACGGTTTCAGTTGTTCCTGTGTTTTTTTGTATTTTGGCTGTTTCTGTAATTAATATTTGATAACGATAAAACCAGTCTTCTGGTGTTCCTTGAAATAGGTTTTCTTTATCCAAGCTGATTTCTAGGTATTTATTTGGCTCTATACCTTCTTTAGGTATCAAGGCGCGTTCTGGACAGTCTGGGCATCCTGTTTCCATGGGGAATGCTTTGGCAACTAGCCTGTATATTGAAGAATTTACGTATGTTTGCAGCGATTGAGTTTGCAGGTGAGCATCTTTTTCTGAATTTGTTGCGGCAATGTGAAATGCGTACCCAGCCCAAAGAACAGCGAGCAGCAATATCAGTACCCAGCGTCTGAAAACGCCTAGAATCTTATCACTTCTTCTACATTCCATGAACTTGATAATCCAGGAGCTGAGAAGCTCTCTAAGATTATTTAAGTCTATTATTATGGAATTTAAAAAATCTTTTAGGCCCATATTAAACAAGCTCACTATTTAGCCAATTTAGCCAACCGATGATCTCTACAATTTCTTGTTCTTCATTTTCTAAAACGCGCTGTAATTCAGTATCAGAAATGCAAAGTTTTCTTGTGGCATCTAGGAGAGAAGAAAGAACTATCATCATCTGAACAGAATTTTCTTTTTCGCTTAAATCATCAGGTAAATTCGGTAAGACTTCCTTGAGAATGTTATCTACGTAAGTTGATAAAGCCTGGATGTGCCCTTTTCGCTGCATGTATTTTCGTTTCCGATCGATAAATTTTCGTTCGTCTTCTGCACGCCATTTCCAGAAAGAGAACCATTTTTCGACTTGAGTTTGTTCCACATCAGGTGGAAGCTGGGGATTCCGGATAGGAGAAAACAGCACCTTAATTCCCCAACTGCGTAAAAGGTGATATTCGCGGCTAGGCTCGTGCCGCCTGACGATATTTCCGTAAGCGTCTAATAAGACGTCGTGGGATTGAGTTAAGCGGGCTTTAACGCGCTCTCGGATAACTTCTAATGCCGTCATCCCTGCGAAATCGTGCCCTTCTGGGAGGTTACTAAAAAGTTCGTTGAGGGTGAATTTCCTTAAATATTCTCGCCACAGATTAACCACAAAATAGCCAGGGAGATTATTCCAGGAGATATGCCGTCCTTGCTCAAGCGGATCTTTTATTTTGCTGTTCACTGCCTCGGCGTTTACTGCTCTGCGGACAGCTACTGGATTGTATTTGAAAGCGCTGTTAGATTTTAAGTCATCTTTGGGGCCAATGTCAGTGGCACGAATTGGTAACCCATCATCGAGTTTGAAACCCACTAACATGGTGGCTAGTACCTCAACTCCATCTCGCGTGTAACCACTTACCCCCTTGCGGCGGTTAACTCTTGCTTGATACTCTGTGTCGGTTTCCTTTTTCCCTTGAGGAGCAAACGGGTCTTCATCTGGGAGAGGCCGAACGGGAGGGAAACTGACTTGGCGGCCCAGCGTTACCATCCCCGCTAAATACTCTCTTTTGGGGATGAACGTTAGGCCAGGCCCAACCGTGCGCGTGAGTTGGCTAGATGTTCTCAGTTGCGCGCCGCTGGCCGCGTCCAATATTAATACCCCCGGCTTTAGGGTAGCGGGATGTCGCCAATTATTGGCATTTCGACTGTTATCGTCCAATTCCCCGTTTTTCACCCAAAGCGCTTGTCCATGGCTTCCGAACATAAACAATATTAGCCGTACCCAAGCTTGGAAACGTTCCTTTAGCCCTCTAACGGGTAAAACAAAACCTGAAAAAAGTCCTAAAAATAAAAAAATGAGACCTATCACTAAAGCCACAAAAAAAACAAGAGCTATAAATAGCCTCACCTTCCACGATGATTCAGCTGCTCCACTCCAAATGTCTTCTATAATTAGATACTGGGCTAAAACTATACAGCCTACCAGGAGGATACGTAAGATAGTGTTTTTACGCCAGAATTGCAGGAGATTTTCCATAACAAAACTCTAATACCGAGAGCGGATTGTGCGTAAAGAGGGGCGAAAGAGCTTTACTTGAAGACTGTCACGTTTGAAGTATAATTAAGTTTGCCTGAAATTACAAGTGTAAATAGCATTTCCAGCTTTTATTTACCACCGCTTCCAGGCATCGAATGCAGCTTTCGCCGCCAGCAGCAAATTTGATGCGCTGCCAAAAACTAACGCCATGGGCTGCTAAACCACATTACCAAAATTTACGCGGGGAGAAAATATGGGATTACACATCAGCGCGATTATCCTTACTGAATGGCTATTCATTGCTGGCTGGTTTAGTGAAAATTCTCTCTATAATTGGGGAGCATTAGCCGTAGTTATCATATGGGGAATAAGCTGGCAAAGAGACAAACCACGTTGGCCCGGCAATAGATTTATCCAAGTTTCTATTTATATTGGTTTTGGCATCTTTACAGTGTTGGTATTCTTCCTCACGAAAGCTTTGCTCGCTTTTCTGGCAGCAAGCTTAATATTCGTTTTCATGTTTACAGATTTATCTAAATTAACATCACAATAACTAGTAAAGGAAAAAATTCTATGTATGATTTCCCTGGAAAAGGTAAAGTTGCCGTACTAAAAACCACCCCTGAGACCGTTTTAGAGGACACTCACCGCCTAATGAAACTAGCCGGCGTGGAAGAAGCTCTTCCCAAAGATGTCCAAACTGGCCTGAAAATTAACATCTCCTGGCAGACTTGGTACCCGGCCTGTTCCACCACTCCCTGGCAGTTGGAGGGCGTCATCCAAAGCCTGCAAAAGCTGGGCTACAACGACTTGGTCGGCGTGCACAACGACACCGTTGTTGTGGACACCTCCGATGGCGAACGCAACAATAAACACAAATTCGTCACCGACAAATATGATGTTCCCTGCCTCTATCTCTACAACCAAGATTTCGAATGGGTTGAATTTTACCCCAAAAAGCATAAATACTTGGTTTTGGATAAAGTTTACCCTGACGGAGTCTTCATCCCCAAGGCTTTACTGGGGATGAACATCATCCAACTCCCCACCGTGAAAACTCACGTTTTCACTACCATCACTGGGGCAATGAAAAACGCTTTTGGCGGATTGCTGCATCGCGACCGGCACTGGACTCATGCCGTGATTCATGACACCGTCGTTGACCTCCTAGCCGTCCAGCAAGAGATCCACCCTGGCGTTTTCGCCGTTATGGATGGCACCTTCGCAGGGGATGGCCCCGGTCCCCGCGCCATGCGTTGGCATGAAAAGGACATCATCCTCGCTTCCGCCGACCAAGTTGCCATCGATGCTGTTTCCGCCAAGCTCCAAGGCTTTGACCACATGAGTTTGCGTTTCATTCGCCTGGCCCACGAACACGGATTGGGAATCGGCAACCCGCGCGACATTAAAATAGTTGGCTATGACATTGAGGAAGAAAAACCCTGGAACTTTGAGCAAACCGATACATTCGCCAGTCGAGGGCAAAAAGCCATTTACCACGGCCCCCTCAAGCCCCTAGAAAAAGTATTACTTCGCAGTCCCATAACGCCTTGGTCATATTTCGCGAGTAATTTCTACCATAACGTTTACTGGTATCCCTTTGTGGGCCGGCCCCGCGTAGAAGAAGCTTTAAAAACCAAATGGGGGCAAAAGTTCAAAAATTATGGTAACGGAGAAGTAGTCTTACCCGGCATGGAAACTAAAACTGTTCTCCAAGCAGTGGTGGGCCTGACCATTTTAGCCGCTGCTATAGCGGGAATAGGACAGTTGATGACAGGAAAACATAGGCAGGAAGCTGAAGACTGAAGACGTAAATCCCGCATTTAAAACTTCAAAAGCCAGGCCTCCTCGCGGAAACCTGGCTTTTTGATTAACTACTAAACTATTCAACTACCCAACTAAACAATTACATGAACTACTCCGCCCGCTTGCGGCGGGGTAATTTGTTGCAGATACTCCAAAAAAAGTCTTAGATAATTTCAACGGGCGATTATCTTTTCAGCCAACAAGTAAACCCTAGAACCCAAATCATTAGGCCACCTATCATTCGGGCGTGTATCTAAGTCACGTGCTCGTTGGATAGCCTGCTCAACGGATGGAAGAAATTGATCAACATCTAAATTGCTCTTGTTGTATTCCCCAAGTATATTGAGCAATTCCATACCCAAACGTTTACGTTCTCTTCCAACTCTAGGGTTCTCCAAAAATTCATTTAAAGTTTCCTGAGAATACTCGTCCAATGGCCTCAAATGCAACAACAACCACAATTCAAAACAAGGGTTACTGACAGCCAATTCGTAACCTTTTTGATGACATTCTTGGGCAATTTCAGCTAATTTCGCATCTCCCCAGCGGTCTACATCAATCACCAGCCAAAATTCATCGTCAGATTTCAGATCGGGATACTCATCTATAAAACCATCTAGTTCCCAAATCACTCGCTCAGGCGAAGAAGCCGTAACATCCTCTCTTTCCAGAGGGTAAACCTTGACTTTAGAATTGGTATAATGAGAAGCTAAAGCCCTGAAATATTGTGGCTCGGTATGCGCACCTTCAGAAGCTATAACAATCAATCTAGCGTCTCGTACTCCACTTAGACGCGAGCGGGGCTTAAACTTTCTTGGCATTTACTCCTCCTCTTGTGTAGCAAATGACATATTTCCAAGAATTGGAATAGCTCCATATCGCCCCGCCATATAGCCTTTTTCTATGTCTTTATCGTTACGAGGTGCATACTCTTCTAAGGAATAAACATGTGAAGCACCTTTCTTGTCTTTTTCCACAAACCAGACTTCATCACGCCGTAATAAATCTTGATCTAGTAAATGGGATGCGTGCGTAGTGGCAATAAGCTGACTTTCTGGAACTTCATTTTCTAAAAATAACTTAACCAACCTATGACTAAGAACAGGATGAAGACTGCGATCTAGTTCGTCTACGACATATACCTTATCCTCATTGTTAGGATTTGCCAAACCGGGTAATAAATCTAATAACCGGCGTGTGCCATCAGATTCTTCTGCCATGCCCAACAAAATCTCTTGTTCGGAATCAGACATTTGATGACGAAGAGTAAGCTTTTTGGCTTTTAGTTCTTCATCAACAATCTCGGCCAAATACCGTTCATCTTGAGGATCGCCAAAGAAAACCATTTTGCTATCGTCATCATTTTTATCTCTTTCTTGAAGCGACTTTAATAGTATATTTATCACATCTTCAGGAAATTCTTTTTCGGGATCAACTTCACTTAACTCAAAGCCACAAATTCCTGTCCCGAGTTGCTCTAAATAATTGATGAGCATATTTGCTAAGTCTTGGTCAGTTCCAATTGTGGCTAGCGGTATAAATTTTGAAGCAGGGAAAATAATGATTAATTTTTCTCTGAACCATTTATAAACATCATCAAAATGCATAATGTTGCGCTCTAAGCTCTCTGTAAGAAACAATTGATTTGGCCTTGTTCCCATTGCTACAAGATCAAAGAGATCTTTTTCTTTTTCGTTTTTAAAATCAATTTTGCCAAACTCTATGGACGTTTCTCCAGAAGACCCCGTTGCCCGTTCAAACAACATTGTTTCTGTAGTTTTCCTAATCTCATATAACCATTCTTCATAAATACGCTGGCGATTTAATTCGAAACCATATATATAGCAACGCTCACCTGCTTTAAATTCAAATTCAAATTTAGATGGGGTATTTACTGTTTCTTCTTTAAGTTTAAACCGAGTACGCGGAATTGATTCTTTAACGTGAGTTCCTTCCACAATCAATTCTTGCGCGAAAGCCATGGCTTTTACTATATTGGACTTTCCAGAGGCATTGGCTCCATAAATGATTGCAGATCGAAGAATATCGATATCATGTCGTCCTTCACTTTTCGTCACATGCCCCGGATGCTTACGCGTCTTGCCTGGGATCATTGACAATTCAACTTCTTCATCAAACGATAGAAAATTACTAACATGAAAACGAATTAACATTTTTTATCTCTCCTTATGCGGGAAATTATCTCGCGTGTATAGCATATTATGAGTCTAACATAAGATAATCTAGCTGTCAACGAGATTTTTTCTCAGTATACGCCAAAAAATGATAACTAAAACCTCAAAAGCCAGGCCTCCTCGCGGAAACCTGGCTTTTTGATTAACTACTAAACTATTCAACTACCCAACTAAACAACCAACAATCGCATATACTCACCAAGGTCTTCTACTTCTTCAAAATTCCACGTGGCCTCAATGATGGCGTCTTGCCGGTCTTTGGCGAGGACTCCGGTCGCGTTAGCGCGGAATTTGGCGACGACCTCATCATCGCTGAGGGGATTTTGGGGAGAGCCTTTGGCGTGGTCTACTTGAGCGGTGTGAGTCGCGCCCTCGGTGGTGGTGATGCTCACGCGGGCGCGTTTGACGCCGGGGAAGAGCGCATCGATTTGGGGGTCAGCGACTACCTTTATCTTGCCCAGCAACGCCCAAATGCGGGGATCACGCAGCTTTTCATCGCTGAATGAATTGGGGAGAACGTTTCCATCCGCTACGGCGGCGGCGATCACGTAGGGGAGGCTGTGATCGGCGGTTTCTTTCGTCTTCGGCGCAAACTTGCTGGGGTCAGAGAGAATATCCGCGCCACGGGTAGTGGTCTCTACCAAAATTTCGGCCACATCTTCGGCGGAGATATTATGCTCTCGGCAAACCTGCAAGGCCGCGCTGATGGGCTGATGGGTGAGGGCTTCGGTGGGGAAAGCCTTATAGCTGCATTGGGTAATCATAAATTCGGTGCCCAAGTTTTTCAGGAGCCAATCGGGACGCCATTCCACGTTATTTAGCACCTCGAAGAGGCCCTCTTTGCCCTCCATGACTTCCACTGGGCCTTCGTAGCCCTCACGGGCCATCAGGGCAGCAATGACGCCAGCCTGAGCGGCCAATGGGTCGGCGGTGTTTTTCATGTTTGTCAGATGACCGGCCACCACGCCTCCGAGGGTGAAATGACTGCTGCCGCTAATGCCCACGGCGGCTGCCATTTGATTTACGTCTAGGTCGTACATGCGCCCGGCCACGAGAGGACTGACGAATTGCGTCAGGGTGGCGTGATGCCAACCCACCTCGCGGACTCCCGGCTCGGCGGCGTGACACCAGCGCATTTCCAGCTCGTAGGCGATGAGAATGGCGACCAGCGCGTCTCGGCCTGATTTGCCATTGACCTCCGCCGCGGCCAATGCAGCGCCGATGATGTCGGAGGGGTGGGAGGGGTCTTGTTCCCAGTAGATGTCGTTATAATCCAGCGCGCGGGTGAGCAGGCAGTTCATTAGAGCGGCGTTGGGGGCGTTGGTGCGCAGACCGTTGCCAATCACCGTAGCTTCGGGCGTTCCGCCTAATTTCTCGGTGAAACGGTACATGGCCTGCATATCTTCGTTGCTGACTGCGGCTAAGGCGCAGCCCACGCTATCCAACAAAAAGCGTTTCGCTTCGTGGACGGCGTCTTTTGGTATATCTTCAAATTTTAGGTTGATGGCAAATTCTGCCATTTTGTGACTGAGTGAGGGCATATTAATTTCTCCTAAATCCAAGTTGAATCTTTATGGCGCGTTCAATTTTGCGCATATCAGCAGCATCTAGCTGATATGCAAGATCGAGTATTCGCGCTTTGCTTACCGTGGTGAGTTGGTCTGCCATGGCTTTGTTTTGCTTACCGCTGACCGTTACCAGTGCTTCGCTTGGGTACACGCGAGCGATATTGGTGGTTAAGGGCACGACCTGAACCCGGTTGAGATGTTTATTGGCGGCATCGTTGCTGATGATTACCGCGGGCCGTTTCTTCTTGATTTCACCGCCGACTGAGGGATCGAAGTTCACCCACCAGACCTCACCGCGTTTCATCGCTAACATCTCCGATGGTGGCTTCTGCCCATTCTAGGGCTTCCGCTTCGCGCATCTCGTCCTGAGCCATTTGCTGGTAGGCAGTTTCCAGACCTTGAGATATCACATACGGGCGTACTAATTCCTCAATGAACCGGCTGATGCGGCGGGGGCCAACCACGTTATACAATCCCTGGTAAACATCTTCATCAATAGTGATGGTTAGTTTTTTTTGCATGTCTGCCTCCTTTTAGTTTGCACGTGCACTACACGTATAGTAACAATGCCCAAAGGAAAAGTCAAGCCTGAATTTTTTCCGCGTCCAATTTCAAAGTTTCACAATGGCAGTAAATGCATAAGGCCATGTTTTTTGATCAGCCCAAAAAAACTCTTCTTTTTCTGGATGAACTGAAATATAAGCTTCACTTAATGCCACCTTACTACCATCATCTGCCTGATAATACTCAGGCCAACAAGTAATTGTTTCGAGTTGAGCTAAACTAACTTCTAATGGCTCATCACCAAGAGCTTTATTTTTCTGAGGCTGAAGAGTCAAAGTACGAGCTTGAGAGTCATAAGTAAGCAACTGCCCTCTGACCGTTTTAAGGGCCGTATAAAGACTAGCGTCATGTTTAGCTTGAAGTTGCTTAGAGTTTTGCTTTGGCTCTAACTCTTCACGACCTAAGTCAAACTTATCAAACTGAGTTTGTTTTTCTCTAGTGGGCGTATCTAATTGTAAATGAGTAATCCGCTCACGACGTAAAAACAAAAACCAAACAAAACTCCCTAAGATTAGAGTTAAAAATAAAAAAAATAAAAACAGTTGCCAAAAACTAGACCTACTCATACTTTTATCATAGCAACAAAAAAGGTAATTTGACTAGCAGAGTTACAAGACAAAATTACTCGGTATTATCATCATCTAAAATGAAATCAAGAACAACTAAAGCAACTCGCTCATTCATTCTTGTATTCTTTGATTTCTGAGAACTTAATAAGAAATCATTCAATTCTTCAATACTGTTAAAGCCAACTCCTGTATAACTAGCTATACTATCAACCAAGCTTGAGTTATTTTTTCCTGGAACTTCAACTACCACTGCGACTTCATCACCAGGCTTTATGACAATAGTGTTATCACCAGTCAAATTTTTATGCCTATCATAACTGGCCAAATCAAACTCAATTATGCCACCGTCTAGTGCTGTAGCAAATCTATGCAATGCGCCGCTTCTAGCAGTTATCTGTGTCACTGCTCCCTGCTCATCAATTTTCTGCAACATAATGGAATGCCCACTATTCATAATCATTACTGGATGATATACACCATGAGAATCTTGCACCGCACCTTTAAACCAAGTATCTGTTGTGAAATGACTGCCATCCACAGCAATCATTTTTATGACTATTGCAGAAACATCAATTGGCTCAAAAGCCTGTAATTCCTCATCATAATTAATGGTAGTCGCAATCGTTGACAAGCCAGTAGTTTGAGGATTGGCCTCAGGGTCACTAGCAACCCTGCTTCTAAACTCTTCCAACGTCATCATATTTGGAAAAATTTCCCCATTCTTATCAGCCGGAAACTCACTCACTTCTACCATTTCACCATCAATAATAATTACCCTGATTTCCTCATCTGCTTCGTTAACAGTCTGATAAACCTGATACTCTTCCCAATCAGCTTGATTTTCTGGCAAAGCTGGAGCTTCGCCGGGGGCTAGGGTCGGAGTTGAGGTGGGTTCGGGGGTGGGGGTCTCTGATGGAGTAAGCGTAGGGGGAATATCTGTGGCAGTTGAGGTAAGAGTTTCTGTCAAATCCTTGGTCGCAGTTATGGTCACG
>QMOK01000020.1 GCA_003648195.1 Chloroflexota bacterium
AATGACGTTGCTCACTCAACCACTCATCAGCGCGGCCTTAAGTCGCATGCCGCGCGCGCTGGATTCTCTGGCGGTGTGGCCCGTGGTTTTTGGATTATTATTCGTTATCCGCAGCGGAGGCGTGGCATATAACGAAGTGGTGGTGGCTCTGCTGGATAAACCTCGTTCAACGCGCACTCTCCGCCGCTTTGCGGCCATACTCACCACAACAACATCGGCTCTCTTGTTGATTGTAACTGCCACTCCGCTTTCAAAATTTTGGTTCCAGGATATATCAGCGCTTACGCCCTCTCTAACCGCCTTGGCTAAAACAGCCCTCTGGTTCGGGTTGCTGCTTCCAGGAGCAAACACACTGCAAAGCTGGTATCAGGGCGCTATTTTGCAGTCAAAGAAAACAAGAGGCATACCAGAAGCGGTGGCTCTTTTTCTAGGCATAACTATTTTAATGTTTGGGGGCGGGATTATCTGGGGAAAAGTCCCAGGGCTGTATATTGGCGTAACTGGCTTCTCGCTGGGGATGACTCTCCAGACAGGATGGCTGTGGTATAGAAGCAGGCCTGCTTTTAAAGAAGTGTGTTTGCGGGATCAGGCGTTTGATGGTTAAAAATAAACACCTCTCCAAATTTGAAGAGGCGTTTTCAAGAGGCTCCCCGGGTAGGATTCGAACCTACAACCTATCAGTTAACAGCCGACCGCTCTACCATTGAGCTACCAGGGATTATTTATTTTTGCGGACAAGATTATACGCTTCTAGGTTGTCTATGTCAAGTTAAATTGACGCATCTCAAGCTTAGATGTATAATCCTTAGCACGCATTAACCGACTATCAATGAGGGCAGGATGGCATTAAAAGGCAATCTTCGAGACTTTACAATCAATCAACTCTTAAATTTGGTCAGCGTTGCCCAAAAAACTGGCACTTTAGAAATAAAAGGGCCTACTCAATCCGCGCAAATTGCTTTCCGCGAAGGCAAACTGGCAAGCGCACAGACCAGTCAAAACGATAGTAGCCTAGCTGCGATCTTGTACAGAAGAGGGCAACTCACAAAAAGACAACTCCAACTGATTAAAGCCAGAGCTGGAAACATTGGGGATAAAGAATTAGGTCTCTTGCTAATCAACGCAAATTATCTTACCCAAAAAGAGATTCTTACAAGTCTAAAAGAAGAATTTATAGAAATTGTCAATAATCTCTTTACCTGGGTAGAAGGATTTTTTCAATTTTATAACGATGCTCTACCTGAAAGCGGAAAGATTACTCTCCGCATCAATTTGGAAAACATCATCATGGAAGGTTCTCGGCGACTGCGGGAATGGGAACAGCTCCAAGATGAAATTCCTAGCCTAGACATAGCATTGAAATTTACTGATAACCCAAGCACAGATCTCCGCAACGTAAATTTGAGCGTTGAGGAATGGCGGGTTGTTTCCTATATCAATCCCAAAAATACTATTCGCCAGATTTCTAAAGCCACAAAAATGAACGACTTGGAAATACGGCGCATTATATACGGTTTACTACAGGCAGGGCTTGTAGAGATGATTCGAGCTGAAAATGTTGAAAAACCTAAATATCAAAAACCATCGCTCCCGGTCAGCGGCCAAAAAGAACAGAAAACTCTCGTTAACCGATTGATCAAACGAATTCAGTCATTGTAATTTTTTTAAATTAATCCATTAGTTATTTTCAAAAGGAAGCACTTTATGCAAACCGTCAAAATGGTTGTAACTGGGCCTTTTAGTTCAGGTAAAACCGAATTCATTCAATCTGTTAGCGAGATTGATGTAGTTTCTACTGAGCGCAAAATCTCATCAGAAGCAGAGAAGATCAAAGAAACAACCACGGTCGCCATGGACTTTGGTCGTATCACAATTGACGACAATCTTGTCCTCTATCTCTTTGGAACTCCAGGGCAAAAACGGTTTGACTTCATGTGGGAAATTCTCTCTGAAGGCATGTTGGGGTTTGTCGTCATGGTGGATAGCTCTCGGCCAGAGACATTCCGAGAAGCCCGCCGCATTCTTGAGACATTCCGTGCCTACGCGCCAACTCCTTATATTGTTACAGCTAATAAACAAGATATACCTGATGCTTGGTCAGTGGAAGACATGAGAATTGCGTTACGTCTTTCCCCTGAGGTAAAACTACTCCCCTGTGTAGCTACCGATAAAGAAACCGTCAAAAATGCCTTATTAGAACTTCTATATGGCATTTTAGAAAAAATGGAAGCAGGCGAATTCTAAAAGAAATTTCCTCTATGTCCTCAATTACCACTGATCAAGGTATTCTTCATTACGAAGTATATGGACGCGGACAACCGATTATTCTCCTGCATGGATGGCTAGGTTCCTGGGGGTTGTGGCAAAAAACCATGGCTGAACTAGGGCAGCATTACCGCACTTATGCTTTAGATTTCTGGGGATTTGGAGAATCCGGACGCAAAAAACAATCTTTTGCGGTTGACGACTTCGTTGAAATGGTTGACCAATTTATGGAGCACTTGGGAATTGTCCAAGCTCCTGTAATTGGGCACAGCATGGGGGGTACTGTTAGCCTCTCCCTGGCGATTAAGTATCCCAACCGCGTTCAAAAAGTAACCACAATCGGTTCCCCAATTGACGGCGAGTCTCTCGCCTTGTTGCTTAAGCTGGCAGGTCAAAGGTGGATAGCTTCAATAGTTTATCATTCAATGTGGGCGCTACGTCTCGGCATCCGCATTTATTCTCCTTTTGTCACCAAAGAACCCCGCTGGCCTGAAATGATGGATAGAGACCTCTCTCGAACGACCCTGGAGTCTTTTTTGATCAGTATTGCCACTCTCCGTAAAACGAACCTCCAACCCTATCTTAGCCAAATCAAAATTCCAGCCATGGGAATGTACGGAAAAAAGGATGTCATCGTAAATCCCAACCAATGGCAACCTATGCAAGCGCATATCCCAAACGTGCGGATAGAACGCTTTGAAGATGCTGGTCATTTTATAATGCTGGATCAACCAGAAAAATTCATAACTACTTTGAAAGATTTTTTGGAAGAAGAAACAGCTTAAAAACACTATCGCCAGCCAGAATCAGAAAAAGCCATCATCCTCAAATACCCCTATGCTTAAAGTTATTCTCCAATTACCCAAACACCTCCACCCTTTTAATGAACCCGCACGGGATTTGCGGATACAAAACAAGCCCCTGTGGCTCATTCAACGTGACGTTCTCGCCCCATACGTAAACAGCGAACAAGAAATACCGCCCCACCAACCTCTTCCCAACACCAAAGAACCTTGCATTGTTCACCGAGACAATTTATATTTTGACAAAGAATATATAAAAGCTTTTTTGGCAAAAGCCAGAAAACGCAACCACCCTTCCCGAGCGGCATTCTCAGGCGAAGATCTTGCCTTTAGGGAACACGCTTTACCCCTTTCAACCTCATATACTCATATTCCAGGAAAGAATCTCTATCTAGCTGATTTGTGGTACTACCCACATGGGCCAGTTGCTGGTGCTAGACCTCTGATAGTAGACCTTCAAGCACGAGAAGTAGGGTATTATCATGTTCCCACGTATATGGCAACTGAACGAGGAGATTTAACGTTTCAGGTTCCACTTCGCAAATTGTTAGCCATTGATTCCTGGGTACATATTTTTATTGCAGACGTAATTTTTGGTGTATTTTCTAGGGGCGCTAGGTTTGAAGCAAAAATCGAGGAAAGTCCACTCGCTAAATTAAAGATATTATCAAAAGCCATGTATGAAGGAAAACAAGTTCTCGAAAGTTCAGAAGTGGTAAAAATGGGGCGCAATTGTGTCATTGATCCTTCGGCAGTCATTCATGGGCCAACCATTATTGGCAATAATGTCACTATTGGTGCTGGAGCAATTATTGAGAACTGTGTGATTGGAGACAATGTTAATATCTCCCAGGGGTGCCAATTAATGCTCTCCGTCGTTGGAGATGGAACTTTTCTTCCCTTTCGGGCAGCACTCTTTATGACTACAATTATGGATAACGGCATGGTCGCGCAAAATACCTGTCTGCAAATGTGCGTAGTAGGAAGAAACACTTTCATAGGAGCTGGCTCCACATTTACAGATTTTAATTTGATTCCCAATAATCTGAAAGCGTTAAACGGCAACGATGAACTTGCGGATTCTAATCGTCCTGTTTTAGGAAGTTGTGTGGGACATAATTGCCGCTTAGGTTCTGGAATGATCATATTTCCGGGGCGAACTATAGAATCTGATGTTGTTCTAGTCGCATCAGATAAAAGAAAGATTATCCGGAAAAACGTTTCCTATGAAGACAGCGACCACCATCACTTTCCGTTCGCAGCCAGGCATAAACGTCTCTATCCGCGCCAAGGAGAAACCGATAACGCGTCTTGGTAAACTCCATTCGCAATCAGCCACAATCATCTAAAACAAGCTGACTAACTAAATACAGTGGGGGGTATTTTTTGTAAAATGTCGTAGTTCTACTATCTAGTAGAGAGCCTATGGAGAACTTATGGATAGTTTTGCTTTCATTATTCATCCAATTAATCCCAAACAAGATGTCAAACGGAAATTTCCCTTTTTGGGGAAAATTCTTAATGAGCCATTGATTAACTTCTTCTCTTTGTTTTTTCCTCCTATCTACCTTTCTGAAATTCAAAATATCACTTCGGAATCCACAGGGAAAACAATTAAAGGTTGGTTTATCGCCTGCCCATTAACTGCAAAGCGTATGGTAGAATTACCAGAGTGGATTGTTTATCATAAAATCGTTCAAACCGGTCGTATGGCGCAACGATTGGGAGCTGATATTCTAGGGTTAGGCGCGTTCACCTCTGTTGTGGGAGATGGCGGCATCACGGTAGCAAATCGCCTGGATATACCAGTAACCACTGGAAACTCTTACACAATTGCCACCGCTATTCAGGCTTTACGTAAAGCGGCCAAGCTAATGAATATTGACATAGGCAAGGCCACAGCAGCCGTAGTTGGCGCTACCGGCTCAATTGGGCAGGTTTGCGCCGAGTTGCTCGCAGAGGAAGTAAGCCAACTTATCCTCATTGGGCGCAACGAAAGCAATTTACAAGACCTTTATTCCAAAATGAACGATGGCGCTTCCGCCCAACTGTCCATCTCTACTGATTTGAACACGTTGCAGAAAGCGGATTTGATAATCACCGTCACAAGTGCGCTCCACGCTATTGTTCACCCAGAACACATACGTGCTGGAAGCGTCATCTGCGATGTATCCCGCCCTCGGGATGTGTCAAAGGCCATTGCAAGTTCTCGCGATGATGTTTTGGTGATTGATGGCGGTGTTATTGATGTGCCAGGGCCAGTGGAATTCAACTTTGACTTTGGTTTTCCAGCGGGAGAAGCCTACGCCTGTATGGCAGAAACTTTCGCTCTAACCTTAGAAGAACGATTCGAATCTTACAGCCTGGGAAAACAGATAGACATCCACAAAGTTAAGGAAATTTCGGCGATCGCCGAAAAACACGGCTTTAGGCTAAGCGGATTCCGTTCGTTTGAACGTCCTATTTCAGAAGAACAAATAAAGAACATTCGCAAAAACGCAAATAGAGATTAAAATAGAAGAAAAATATGTCGTTACAAAGAAATGAATTTTTATGCTTCACGCTTACTAGCATCTTGAACGGGAGGAATATATGAGCAAATTTCACCTATTGATTGTAGAAGACGATTTTGACATTTCTAACATGCTCAAAATCTACTTCTCTGGCCAGAACTACGTAGTGGATACAGCCCCGCGTGGCTCAGATGCGTTGGTGAAAACGCACAAGCATATGCCGCACTTAATTGTCTTGGATATTATGCTTCCAGATATTGACGGCTATGAAGTGTGTCGCCGCTTGAGGAGCAGCACACGCACTAGCCACATCCCAATCATCTTCTTAACTCAGAAAGACGAACGCAGCGATAAGCTTCAAGGGTTAGAACTAGGCGCCGATGATTACATCACTAAGCCCTTTGACATTGAAGAGCTTAACCTGCGTGTAAAAAACGCCATCGCTCGCGCCGAACGGGAAAGCCTTACAGACCCACGATCAGGCCTTCCTTCTGCTCGTCTTATTGAGGAACAACTTCGTCATCTCATCCGCGAAGAAGGTTGGGCTTTAATGGATATCCGCATCAACAACTTTGAGCCATTCAAAGAGGTATACGGATTTGTTACAGGTGATGATGTACTTCGCTTCTCTGCTATGCTTCTTAATGAAGTGGTGGATGAGTTCGGAACGCCCAATGATTTCATAGGTCACGCCGGGGGAGATAATTTCATCATTATTTCGACCCAAGAAAATGTGCGACTCGTTGGAGAAAAAGTGAAGGAACGTTTTGCTGAAAAGGTTCTTCCTCACTACAACTTCATGGACAGAGAACAAGGATATATAACATCTGCCGATGAAGGCAAAGAAGGAAAACGTTATCCTTTAATGACACTGGCTGTCGGCATTGTCTCACCCGCTACTCACCAATTTGCAGATATCCGTGAAATTACCGAATTAGCAGCCCAAGAACGCCGAAAAAACCAATAGAAACCTATGTTTCATCTTGCCACATCTTCACTCGGAATAACACTTGTGTTAACAGGTGGAATGTTCATAGGATTGTCACTCCTATTGTTGCGCGCTCTCTCTGGTAAACAACCCGTAGCGCAAATAGAACCTCCGCCCACTTCCACATTGGTAGATATACCCAGCCATCACAACGCTGTAATCGTTGTTGAAGGCGGGGGGCGTGTGCTTAATTTTAACTCTCACGCTCGCCAATGGTTTGATGTGCAAGAGAAACTTCCAGACCTAGAACATTTGTCACGCCGCTGCCGACCTAGCGAGACTCTTTTAAAACTATGTGCTGCTGAAGGGCAGGCTAAATTTGCACTTAACGGAAAAACCGTAGAGGGAAATTCTTACCGCATTCCGTATCCGTCTGGGAATGTGATGGTGGTAACTCTTCAAACTCCCAAAGAGAATCCGCAAACTATCATAGAAAGTGATTCTAGTGATCAATCTCTCCAGATAATTAACAAGCTTTCTGCTTCAACAGTCGCCGATTTAGCATTAAAGCCTACTTTGAAATACATTCTAGAAAGCATAGAAGAATTTCTGCCCGCCGATGCAACAGAAGTCACCATCTGGGATGAAGACTCTGAAACTCTCCAACCGTATCGCTTGGTTGGATTGGCAGGACTAGAACGCAACATTGAAAAATCATTCCCTCAATACCAATTAGGCAAAGGATTTAGCGGTTATATTGCCGAACAGCATAAACCTCTTTTAATTTCAAGCGTGGCAAGTTCAAAAGATATTCGCCCAACAATTGGACGAGCCAAACATCATTTTCAATCCTATTTAGGTGTTCCGCTTCTGCTGGGTGAAAACTTTTTAGGCACACTAGAGATTATGGCGCGCAACGAAAATGTTTTTACAGAAAACGATCTCGCCATCTTAGAGCTTATCTCTGGGCAAGCTGCCATAGCCATTTACAATTCTATTGTTTACGAGGAAAAACAAGAGCGAACGCGAGAATTATCAAATCTGGCCGAATTATCACAAACGAGTGGGTCTTCCCGTGATATAAGCGAATTTTTCTCCCAGCTATTGAAAAATATCCCCTCGCTCTTAGAAACAAATATCGCTGGTTTTTTGATCTACGATGAAAACCGCCGTGTTCTAGAAGCTCAAAACCCGTTCATTGGGATTCCACCTCATATTGTAGAAATGTATAAAACGGAGATTCCGATAGGAAGCGCTGCCAGTCAGATTTGGGAAAAGGAACAAACTATAATAACTGCCGAAGCAGCAGAAGATCCCCGTCTCCAAGCCTTGGGGATTGATCATATTGCCCAAGCTGCCGGCATACACGCCACTCTCTTGGTTCCATTAACTGCTGGAGGGCGTAATCTTGGCTATCTACAAGTAGGTAATAAAAAATCAGGAGGCAAAATAACCGAGAATGATAAACGCCTTCTTGAAATTATCGCGGGGCAAACCGCGCCCATCATTGAAAACGCTGAGTTGCTCCACCAATCTATCAAACGCGCTCTCCGGTCAGAAGCTATCCGGCGCATCGCTAATTTAGCTGGCTCTGAGGCTACCACAGACGAGATATTAAAATATTCACTCTTGGAACTTGTTCGCTTGATAAACGCCGAAAAAGGAGCTATATTTTTATTTGACGAGAAACAAGGGAAATTAGAACTCCACATCCCGTCTGGATATCAATTAAGCCAAGATGCCCAAGAAAAATTCGCGCAATTGGCAAATATTTCGAACTTCCATAAAACGGTTACATACACAACCCATCCCCTATTCTCTAACCAAATTACGACTACAGATATTCCCCCTCTCTATCAAAAAGCAATCAATACATTAGAAGTAGCTTCCTTGATAGTTGTGCCATTAATCATTCGAGACCGAGGCATTGGGGAAATTCTCTTAAGCAGTTCCCAGCGGGGCGCATTCCAGAAGATAGACCAGCAACTAGCCTCCGCGATAGCTGGGCAAATTGCCATTGCGCTTGACAAGGCATCTTTAGCCACAGAAACAGACGATTCTTTGCGTCAACGAGTGGAACAACTAACCGGGCTTACACGTGTTAGCCAGGCGCTAAACAGCACCCTTAACCTTGAAACTCTCATTCAATTAGTTTTCGATGAAGCAATTCATCTAACGCAGGCAGATTGCGGCATAATTTTCTTGCTGCAGCAAGGAGAAACCAAATCCGCTGCACCGGAGATTATGTTCCGAATTGGCGATGACGCACAAGGTAAGCTCCATCCCTTAGAGGAAGTGGTTCTGACGCGGGGGGAAACGGTTCACGTTGAGGATTATCAATCCACCACCAATTCCAGCTCTCCCCCACACTCGGGAGTGCGTTCCTCGCTGATTGCGCCAATCATCTATGAAGACCAGGTAGCCGGCCTAATCCATCTCCACTCTCGGCAACCAGAACATTTCACCAAATCTTATCGAGATATTATAGAAGCTTTGTCGCTTCAAGCATCTATTGCATTAGGGAACGCTCAACAATACCAACGCCAGTTGGAGCAAACGACGCAATTAAGTCAACGAGTAAAAACTCTATCCAATTTATTCAAAACTTCTGAAAAATTCAGTCTTGGCCAACCTCTTGAAGAAACTCTTGAGGAGATAGCCTACGCAATGCAGGCATCGACGCCATTCGCCAAAATTTCAATCAGTACCTATAACGAAACTGACCGCCATTTACACTGTGTGACCGGCGCCGGTTTTGCTCTTAGTAATTTGGAAAAATTAAAAGAACGGCCACAAAGTTGGAAAAGTTTACAAGGCTTGCTGCAAGATGATTTCAAATTTGGGCGTTCTTATTTCATTCCTGTTGAAGACGCGCCAAGCGTGCCTACAGACTTCCGAGCGATTCCTATTACCCAGCAGTTCAAGAAAGTGGAAGTAAACGCCCCGCCAAAATCAAAAGAGGAGTGGCACGCGGAAGATATTTTTATCATCCCTCTCCAAGACGCATCAGAGCAGCCGCTGGGGCTTATTAGCATAGATGTCCCAGAAGACGGCCAACGTCCGACCCGTTCGACAATTGAGACCTTAGAAATTTTCGCTAGTCTGGCAAGTTCAGCTATCGAAAGCAACAAAAAACTCTCCGAACTCACAACCAATGCCGCCCTTGTAGCTCGTGAAGCGGAAATAAATAGGCTGGAAACTAAAACAAGACGTTTCCAATCTGGATTAGAGATTATCTCGACCCTGAACCGACAACCAGACCGAGAGAGCATCTTAAAAAGCATGGGCGATGAACTCGTAAAACACATGGCGATGCACGGATATTTGATAGCTGAACCCAAGGCTGGAGGGGTGCGTCTTCTCCACGCGGGGGGAGATATCCCGTCTCAGGCCAGACTCAACCCACTTTTAGGGCAGCAGAATCCCCTAATCCAGAGCTTGCGTCAGAGCGAGAGCATCTACGCCGCGAACATAGAGAAAAACGAAAATTGGGCAAATTCACCGCTTCTTAAGGCAATTGAAGCCAAGGGCATGATTTCTTTGCCTATCACCACCTTTGCGGGCGCGGAAGCCGCCATCTTGATCTTTAGCAAAGAGCCGATCCCAGAATTCAGCCCTGAAGAGATTTACTTATACGAATTACTCGGCCAACAAACTTCATATATCATCCAAAGTGTTAAACTACTTACCGAGACTAGCGAACGGTTAAGCAAAGTAAATCTCTTGCTTGATTTTGGCCGCAAGCTAGATCAATTAAACTCAGAAGCTATCATTCAGACCCTTTTAGAAGGCGCACAGCAACTTATTCATGCAACCCAAGGGGCCATGGTGCTCCTCAAAGACCAAGTTCATAATAAGATAATGCCCCGCATTGCTGATGGCTACAGAGACTCATCCGCTATGCTAGAAATTACTTTTTCGCCACACAAAGGGCTTGTTGAAAAGGTATTTCGCAACAACCATCCACTACGCCTCAACGCGGTAAATTTCGCCCAAGACTATATGCTAGAAAAAGATAACTTGCTTGCATATCGAAAGGGAACCGGCGGAGTTCTACCAATTTCTTGTCTGGCAGTACCTATTGAAACTAGAGATAATCAAATAGGCATCATCATTCTTGAAAACTTTGAGCAAGAAAATGCTTTTTCCGTCCAAGATCAAGCATTGCTCAGTTCTTTATCCCAACAAACGGCGCTCACTCTAGAAAACGTCCAATTGATTCACACCGCCGAACAACGCGCCGCTCAACTTGAGGCCCTCACGCAAGCGACTTCAATTCTAACGTCTTCTGGTTTGCAACGCCAAGATTTAATAAATTCGCTTCTTAAACAACTTGCTAAAATTGTTCCCTATGATACGGGCGCGTTATGGCTGCACGAAGCTGGACAATTGGTAATCCATACCGCACGCGGGTTTGAGAATAATCAGGACTTAATTGGCATATCCACTCAAATAAGTGAAAGCAAATTGATGTATGAAATGATCCGAACCGGTGAGCCTCTCGTAGTTCCCGACATTAAGGCGGATGCCCGCTTCCCAGCCGCCGACCAAAATAACTCGTGGCTGGGAGTCCCGCTCCTGACGAAAGATCAAATATTGGGCGTGATAGCCCTAGAGAAGCACGAGCCAGGGTTTTACACCCCCACCCATACCCAAATGCTTCAAACCTTTGGGAGTCAGGCAGCAATCGCTATTGAAAACGCTGGCCTGTACCAAGAAAGTGTAGATCGCGGACATGAGCTAGATCAACGCACGCAGCGGCTAGCTATGCTCAATCAATTCTCAAACAAATTGAGCAGTTCCCTCAATCTGGAAGAAAGTTTCCAAATCACGCTAGAAGAACTAGCACGGCTGATTTCCCACTCCATCATCTCTGGTGTTCTCTGGACAGATGACGAAGAAGCAATTTTGCAAATTGAGACACCCAAACAGTCAGGTTTGTCATTTTCGCCTGGGACTAAACTTCCACAGACACCAATTTTCGAACACCTAAAACAATCCCAAGGCGTTTTCGTTGCCCAAAATGTAGCGGAAGAAGAAATTCTCACTCCTCTTCGCCCGTTCTTTGAAGAGCGAAAAACAAAATCTGCGCTCATATTACCGCTGATTGCCGGCGACGACCTGCGTGGCTTTTTGTTCATCCACTCCGATAGCCAGTATCGGTTCAGTGGAGAAGAAATTGAGCTAGCACGCATCACATCTAATCAAGCGGCAATAGCTATCCACAATGCTTTTCTTAAAATGAACCTTGAGAAAATGGTTTTGGAGCGAACCCAAGAATTAAAAGAAGAACACGATAGAGCTCAAACCCTTCTCCAGGTACTTCAAGCCCTCTCCGCAAGTCTAGACTTGGACGAAGTGCTTCACCACACGCTGAGCCTGCTAAACTCCGCTCTTGGAGCAGATCAAAGCACAATTCTACTTATCCAGCCAGGACAGGAATACCTCTATTATAGGGCCGCTCTGGGTTACATGGAATCCCCCCCGCGTGGCGGGTGTCCTTCTGGTCTCAAAGCAAATGAAGGCCTAGCAGGTTGGGCAATCAGCCACAACCAATGCGATGTTGTCGATGACGTCCTTAAAGATGACAGATGGCTTCCTACGTCAACAGTAGCCCCTGATCTCCGCAGCGCAATAGTAGCTCCAATTGCGCATGGCGCAGATATTCTCGGTGCGATTTCACTCTTCCACCGCAAAACTGGACAATTCAACAAATACCAAAGAGATCTAGTTCACGCAACAGCAAAACAAATTGCAGTCGCCATAAATAACACTCAATTAGTAGCCTATATCCAGGAACAGACCAACGAATTAGGGCAAATGTTGCGTATGCAAAAAGTAGAATCTAGCCGATCACGGGCAATCTTAGAATCCGTTGCTGATGGCGTAATTGTCACCAACGCAAACCGAGAGATCACACTCTTCAACGCTTCCTCAGAAGCTATTCTAAACCTGAGCAGAAACAAGGTCATAGGAAAGACACTAGAACAATTCAGCGGCTTATTCGGAGAATCTGCCCAAGACTGGATAGAAACCATCCAGGCCTGGTCAACAGGAAGCAGAGACGCTAGCGAGGTCAGTTACTCAGAACAAATCACACTCGAAAACGGCGCTATTGTCTCTGTGCAACTTGCACCCGTTACCCTAGAAGACGAGTTCTTAGGCACAGTTTCTAATTTCCGTGATATCACACATCTAATTGAAGTTGACCGCCTAAAATCAGAATTTGTTGCTACCGTTAGCCACGAACTCCGCACCCCCATGACTTCTATTAAAGGATATGTAGATGTTTTGCTAATGGGCGCGGCAGGCGAAATGACCGAGCAGCAAAACAACTTTTTAAATGTAGTCAAAGAAAACACCAGCCGGTTAGAAACTATCGTAGACGATTTGTTAGATATTTCGCGCCTTGAGGCAGGACGTATCTCTATCTCCATCCAACCCACTCAGCCAAACCCAATCCTCAAAAAAGCTTGGCAACACATTCAAGACCTAGCTGAAAAGGAACATAAAAAACTTACTTTCAAGTTAGATATAGACCCCAATTTGCCCATTGTGAATGCCGATAGTGCGCGTCTCCGCCAGATTTTAGACAACCTCATCGAGAATGCCTACCACTACACCCCAGAAGGCGGGACCATTACCCTTTGCGCCCACGCCCCAGATGAGCAAAGCCCCAATGAAATCCAGATTGATGTCAAAGACACCGGCGTAGGCATCCCCGCGTCACATCACGAAGAAGTCTTTGATCGCTTCTATCGCGGCGAAAACCCCCTTGTAATTGCCACTTCTGGAACAGGGTTAGGGCTGTCTATTGTTCAACAACTTGTTCAAATGCTTAAAGGGCGAATATGGCTCGAGAGCAGCGGGATTCCCGGAGAAGGTACAACTTTCTCGTTTACCATCCCCATTCACCAAGAAGCATAAAAAGGTATTTCCTATGGCGAGAATTGTTATTGCAGAAGATGAAAAAGATATTAGGAACCTAGTTGTCTTCACCCTAAAAAATTTAGCTGGGCACGAAGTTTTTGCCGCTAAAAATGGCGAAGAGGCCGTTGAAAAGGTGCGCGAAGAACGGCCTGACCTGATACTTTTGGATGTTCGTATGCCAAAAATGACAGGGTATGAAGCCTGCGAAAAGATAAAAAACGATGAAAGTCTCAAAGACATTCCGGTAGTTTTTCTTTCCGCTAAAGGACAAGATAACGAAATTCAAACAGGTTTAGGCCTCGGCGCTATCAAATATATCCTCAAGCCCTTTTCGCCAGATAAATTAACAGCCGAAGTAAAACAAATTCTAGAGCAGACGAGCTAACTTATGAGCGCAATTATCATTCAAGACGAAGTAGTCCATTACGAAGCACTCGGGCGCGGACGCCCTTTGCTGTTCTTGCATAGCTGGATAGGATCATGGCGTTATTGGATTCCTACTATGCAAGCCGCATCTATCTCTTTCCGCGCGTACGCATTAGACCTGTGGGGATTTGGGGACACAGCGGACAACCCGCCTAACTATACCCTAGAAAACCAAGTTGATCTCTTGAACAGCTTTCTTGACAACATGGGAATTGGAAAAGTAGCCCTCATCGGCCATGGATTAGGCGCAATTATCGCTGCTCTCTTTACTCAGAAATATTCTCAATACGTAGACCGTGTCTTAGCCATTGGACTTCCGTTCCACTCAAGCTTAATCAACTCTCGTTTCGGAACCACCACCCCAGAAGAACTAGCTTCATTTATTCTTAGTAATACATCCAATAGCGACCAAGCCCGCGAAGATACCTCCAAAATAGATCCTCTAGCCATTAATCAATCACTTGAAACCATCAAAAAGATAAATCTCCAAAAACTTTCGCACCAAATCTTGCGCCCTTGTCTCTTCGTCAATGGCGAAAATGATATTGCCATCAAATCTCCGCCGGCACAAATTTCAAAAACACTTCCCCGGCATCTCCATCAAATTTCACTGGAAGGCACAGGGCATTTTCCCATGTTAGACAAACCCAACAAATTCAATCGCTTGATGAATGATTTTCTCTCTCTCGAACCAGAGCAAAGTCCTTGTCAACTAACACTCAAAGAAGAATGGAAACGGCGCGTACGCTAAACATTCATCTCATCTTAAAACAATTGACGTAGCCACATTCACATTCCCCATGCAACAATACCTAGACCTCATGCAACACATTCTCAAGCAAGGCGTAAAAAAGCCCGATAGAACTGGAACAGGTACTATTTCGGTCTTTGGATACCAAATGCGCTTCGACCTCAACAAAGGATTCCCTCTCCTAACTACAAAAAAAACTCACCTAAAGTCTATTATTTACGAACTACTCTGGTTTCTGCGCGGAGAAAGCAACATTCACTACTTGCAAAAACACAACGTTAGCATCTGGGATGAATGGGCTAATGAAAAAGGGGAACTAGGCCCAGTATACGGCGTTCAGTGGCGTTCTTGGCCCACAAACGATGGGAAAAGCATAGATCAAATTACAAAACTTCTCCACTCTATCCAAACAAATCCCTATTCGCGCCGCCACATAGTCAGCGCATGGAACGTAAGCTTGCTTGACAAAATGGCCTTACCTCCCTGCCATCTCCTATTTCAATTCTATGTTGCCCAAGGAAAACTATCCTGCCAACTCTATCAACGCTCCGCAGACGTTTTCCTCGGCGTCCCGTTCAACATTGCTTCTTATGCCTTGCTCACCATGATGGTTGCCCAAGTCACCAACCTAAAACCGGGGGAATTTGTACACACCTTGGGAGATACCCACCTCTACCTAAACCACCTAAAACAAGCCCGCATCCAATTAGAACGCAAACCTTACCCTCATCCAACAATGCATCTCAACCCCAAGGTAAAAAATCTCTTTGACTTCAAATACGAAGATTTTGAATTAATAAATTACCAATCCCATCCGCATATCAGAGCAGAAATCTCTGTCTAACAGCCATTCCCCATGCTAATTTCCATCATTGCCGCCATGGACGAAAAAAGAGGTATTGGTTTCGAAAATCGCCTCCCCTGGAATCTCCCTGACGACCTCCGGCACTTCAAAACAACCACCCTCGGCCATCACCTGATTATGGGCCGAAAAACATACCTCTCGCTAGGACGTCCCCTACCCAAGCGGACAAACATCATCCTCTCTCAAAACCCATCCTACAATCCGCAGACAGATGTAATTATCGCTCATTCTTTGGGAGAAGCCCTTCTAATTGCGCAAAACAACAAAGAGACGGAAGTCTTCATTACGGGTGGTGCCTCCATCTATCGACAAAGCCTGCCACTGGCGAATCGCCTCTATTTAACGTTAGTGCACACCCAAACAAAAGCCGATGCGTTCTTCCCCCAAATAAACCCCCACAACTGGGTCGAAGAACACAGCACCTACCACCCCGCTGATAAAAACCACGCCTTTCCTTTTACTATCAAATCACTCAAAAAAACGTAACTACGTTGACAATGTAAAACTACCCCCAAGGGGCATCAGACCAGGTGCCAAACCACCACAGAATAAATCTGTTTCTGTTTCCTCAATAATGAAAATTAAATGAATTTTTGCCGCAGTGTCTAATTACAGTGTTTTTTGGCGTCCCTACCTGAAAAGCGAATCGCCCACACCCGTACCGCGGCCTCTAACTGAATCTTAAAAGACATCTTTGATTCCCCCCAACGCCGTTCTTTAAAATAGATAGGCACTTCCATTATTGTATACCCGCATTGATGAGCTGAATAAGCCATTTCTACCTGGAAAACATAACCATTTGACTTAATCTGGTCAAGCGCTATTCCTAGCAATGTTTCACGCCGCCAAGCCCGAAAACCCCCAGTAATATCACGGATAGGAAGCCCAAGTATCAAACGAGTATAAAAGTTACCAAAATACGAGAGGCCTTTCCGCCAAAACGCCCAGCCTTCATCCACATCTCCGCCTTCAACATAGCGAGAGCCTAACGCCATATCACATTCTTCCAACTTCTTAACTAAATCAACAACCCGTTCAGGGTTATGAGAAAAGTCAGCATCCATCTGCACAACAATCTCAGCGCCATTATCCAAAGCCTGTTTAAATCCAGTAATATACGCCGATCCAAATCCTAACTTCCCCGCGCGGTGCAACACAAAAACGCGCCCTGGATATTCTTGGGCTAAGTCATCTGCAACTTGCCCAGTTCCATCTGGGCTATTATCATCAACAATCAATAAATCCAATGAAGAAAGCGGTAAAGAAAACAAAGCGGAGGCCAATTCTGGCAAATTCTCCGCTTCGTTATATGTAGGGATAACAACTGTAATTTTCAACTTCCTATTTTTCCCACCCTTCGCTGCAATAACAAGGTCTTTAAATCATTTACATCCTCAAAAGGCCCATTTTCATTTGACAAAAGTCCCATTCGTAACGCCAATCGACTTGCGCCATCTTTATGCGGGCGATCTTTCAAAGGATAAAAATACTCAAGAGCTTGTTTCAAACGCTTTCGAACTCGCTCACCAATAGCATCTAGCGTGTCAGGAGCGGTCACTACTATAAAGTCTGTGGGATTGATATGCCCCACAAAATCAGCAGTGCCCCCCATATCGCGCACAGCATTATAAATCATCAAACTAACTGCTCGTAAAACATCATCCGAGGCCACAAACCCATACTGCTCACGGAAAATATCAAGGTTTTCCAAAGAGATTACCAATAGCACCCAAGGATCTGTAGTTTCTAAACATTCTTGCAACCGCTCGTCAACCAAAGCATCTTCAGGCAATCCTGTCACAGGATTTTTTATCGCCCGCTGGCTAGATCGAGTAAGCGAATTTCGAACTCTCAGACGCAATTCCTGAACATCAAAAGGTTTTGTAATATAATCGTCAGCCCCCAGGCTAAGGCCTTCCAAACGGTCTGCGCGCGTACGCTTTTCGGTCAAAAATATAATTGGAATACCTGCAGTGCGATTGTTTTTACGTAAACGGCGAGCAACTTCAAAGCCATCAATGTCTGGCAAACGAATATCTAAAATTACTAAATCTGGCAAATCCTTGCGGCAAGCCTTAACTCCATCTTCCCCCCAATTGACAGAAGAAACCTGATACCCTTGGACGCGAAAATACGCTTCAAGCATTTCCGCAACATCTAAATCGTCCTCAACAATCAAAATATTTGATTTCTGTTCCATGGCATGCTTCTCCTACCCAATAGGCTTCTTCTGGACAATGAACTCACACACGTCATCTCCCATAGCTACGCATTTGGATTCATTGACACGGAACTCATTACCGCCTGAAACCCATTTGAGACCTTCTTGAAGCAAGCCCGTGGCCACAAAACAAACTGGTTTATCTTCTCCACTTCGCCCCCAACACACAGGACACTGATGAATAGTATAAATAAATTCACTGTCTGTTTCTTCAACTGTGCTTTTCTGGTCACTCATCTGAGAAAATATTTTCGCCATCGCTGGCAAACCAATTCGCAACTTCGCTTGCAAGGGAAGTACTTTGAAAGCTAAATCACCTGCACCAGCCAAAGCGCCAAACCCGCGGAGCGCATCCGAGAATGTGGCACGTCCAGCACGTAAAGCCAAACCACGTCCACCTCGAGGGCCATACATTTCTTCTAACGCTTTGTTAAGCATCGAAAAATGTGCAAAATCAAATGCTTTTTCAAGATTATCTGGGGGATAGTTGCCAATCAAGTGTGACAAATTAGCCAAATTCAGAATAGCATTTAAGCCATTCTTGCCCATGACCTCTTCCAAAGCTTTCAGTGTTATCAATGCAAATTTATTAGGATAATAATATCCACTTTCGGGAATAGGGTCCATTTTATCTCGCCACCTAAATAAGTTTTTCCAAATCTTCTGTAGCCCGTCGCATATCAAGGAAAATCAAACCAAGCTTAGCGTTTTGCCGGGCTAATGCGGTAAGGACAGCCTCTTCGCCAACAGACATCAACATCACATAACCTGTAGTGCCTTTTATATAGACCTGGTCAAGGGCACCACGACCCAACTCAGAAGCAATCCTTTCCCCCAAAGAAAGCATTGCCGCCGACATAGCAGACACACGGTCTTCTTCAACATCCTGAGGTAAAGCCGAAGCAATTGTTAAACCATCAACACTAACAATCGCTGAAGCCTCAATATCAGGTGACGATGCTTGCAAATCCTGCAAGCGTTCCACCATAAGTTGAGCGCGAGATTTAGCCAATGTAGCATCTCTCCTTTGTTCTAAAGTGTACTGTAATAGTGAAAATTTGTTTAGGATGTATTATACCTTAAAATACCCATTCTCTCCATATCCTTAACGCAAATAAGGATAGCATAAGGGCATAAACACGTCAAGAAAGCTAGTGATTTTGCCAACCATCTCGCCTAAATTTCAAAATAACGAGCGAGTGCGCTTTAACAATTGTATTTAGAGACTTCAATCTCCTTCAAAAGCCCAAATTCATACGGAGATACCGCCGCCAAAGGGAGTTCTAGGAAATACTTCCCTGTCAGCGCCTCAAATCGAGGGCGCATTATTCCGTGAAACCCACAAAACTTGAGCGCGCTCGCATCGTCTCTTTGCTCTTTACTTGCTATCCCACTATCAGGTGTTAGAATGGTAAAATACAAATTTGACACTTACCCAAAAACCAATCGCCAAAAACTATGATAAATTCTCAACTTCAAACCTTAGCCAAAACCCTGGAACAAGCCCAACAAAACGGGACCAAACTCATTGAAGCTCAAACACACGCTAAGCTAGGAAAAATTCTCCTGGAACATAACGCTTACCGCGAAGCTTCTCAGCATTATCGCCAAGCGGTTTCTATCTTCACCAGCCTGGGATTAATGAAACAACAAGCCCAATCGCTGAATCATCTCGGTATCACCAAAATCATGACCCAGCAACCCCAAGAAGCAATTAAGGACTTAGAATCAGCGCTAGGAATTGCGGAAACCCTAAAAGACCACACTCTCCAACTCGCCATTTACGGCAATTTAGGATTAGCCTACGCCGCCCTAAAAGACTACATCAAAGCCGTCAAATTCCACAAAAAAATCATGGACACCAGCATAGAATTAAAAGATAAACACATGCAACTCCAGGCTCAAATAAACCTGGCCGACGTCTATCTACAAGATAAACGCCCGCAACAAGCCTTAGGGTTCGCCCTCGTAGCCCATGACCTGGCCCAAGAATTGAACGCAGAAAAATTTTTAGTAATAATTTTTGATTTACTGGGCACTATTTATTCCCGTCAAAAAGACCTTCGCACGGCCATTGAGTATCACCAAAAAGCCATTAATCTATCCACAAAAATTGGCGACCCACACCGGCAAGCAATTGCCTTAGCCAACAAAGCCCTCGCCCACGAAGCCCTCACCGAAACCGAGGACGCCTACCAAGCCATGCAAGAAGCCCAATCAATCTTTCAAACGCTCAACTCTGAATACGCTTCCAAAACGCAAAAAAATCTGGCGCGAATACGAAAAACCCTGGATGAAAAGGATTAGTATATTAGGCATTGGTATACTGGTTTCCCAATTTCTCAACCTACCAACACATGAAACTAAAATTCGCCACCAATCAAGTTCGCTCCTATCAAGTCCAAACCTCTGTTTACGAAGGACCCTTGGATCTCTTGCTCCAACTCATTGAAAACGCCGAACTTGACATCACCAGCTTGGCTCTGTCACATGTCACAGATCAATACTTAGAACACATGCACAACCTAGAGCATTATGCCGCTGACGAAGTTTCGGCATTCATGGTCATTGCCGCCAAATTGGTACAGATAAAATCCGAGGCCTTGCTTCCCAGGCCACCCCGAACGGACACCGAGGAAGAAAACCTTGGCGATGAACTAGCCCGCCAACTCCTAGCCTACAAACGCTACAAAGAAATTGCCGACATACTCGCCGAGCGCACCACAGAAGGCTTGCAAAGCTACTCGCGTCTTGCCCCTCCCCCGCGCATGAAAGAAAAAGCCGATTTTGGCGAATTCACGCTGGACGATCTAGTGAAAATTGCCCAACATGCCTTAGGCCAAGCCCAAGAAATGTCGTCCCTCGACACGGTGGTCAGACGCCCGAAAATCACTATCCGCGCCAAACTTTTAGAAATCACTTCAGCCCTAAAAGCGAGCAAAAAAATAACCTTTTCAGAAATTTTAGGCTCAAAGTATTCTCGCGCAGAAGTTATAGTTTCTTTCCTAGCCACCCTAGAACTCATCAAGCGCAAATACATAAAAGTGCAACAAAACGCCCTCTTCGATGATATTGAACTTGAACTAATTAGCGACTGGAATACCAACACCGAAAAAGAATTTGCCGAACTTGAATTCATTGAATAGTGACTTGCTATACTTGGCACGGACACGAAATTTCATTCCCCGGAATCAAAAATCTCTCAAACGAACGCAAATTTTTTGTCTTTAATCTGCGAAAATCCGCTCAATCCGCGAGGCCGCAGGCACATCCGCGTTCTATTAAAAATGATACTTTATGACCGTTTTTAGTATGGTCAGGTTGCATGAAATGTCTCATGGTTCTGATGCACCTCACGCAGCCCCAAAATATTCATCCTCCCCTCGTTAGCCTTCCTCTAGTTCCTTTAATCCCCTCCAACTCACTATGCCAAAAAATCCCCCCTCCCCACATACCTCATTTCCTATCACTCGCCAAGCTTTCGATAAATACCCCATCGGGCCGCAATCGGATATAGCAAATATCTCAGTAGCCCGCCGCCTAACCTACGCCATCAACGTTTTGGAACAGCAAACCCTAGAGGCCGGCGAGATTGCCGCCCTGGGATTGCTAGGGCAGATATTCCTGCGGATTATTGAACGCTACCAGGAACAAAAAAACCCTCGCCTCCCAAACCTCATTGAGGAGTGGCTGCACGCCAAAAGCGGGGCGCAAAAGGTAGAAAACACCCTCCTTTTCGAACTTGACCACTTCCCCCCCCCGGCCGTTTACGAAGAAAAACGCCCCCCCCAGGAATACCTCCACGCCACAATCGGAGAAACGCCTCACGAGCATTTGCTCTACCCCTCACTCATCCTCCTTATGCTTGGAGTGGAAAACCCAGCCTTTGACGCCGTTGAAATGCTGGTAAGAGACCCAGAACTAGAAACCAATACCGCCTTCACAGAAATTGCCTCCCACATGGACGACTTCTTTCAAACCCAGCCCACTTTTGGATCTCACAACCAAACCCTGCTAGAGATGCTGCGGGCGCCCATTAAGGCCAGCCCCAACTCCATCGCCGGGCAATTAGAGTATATCCGCCTCCACTGGGGAAACCTCATTGGAGAAGAATTCCTTACCCGCCTGCTACGTAACCTAGACATCATCCGCGAAGAAGAAAAACTAGGCTTTACAGGGCCGGGGCCAACCCAATCACCTGATTTCACGGCTATCACCCACGAAGAACGGCGTTTCAGCCTTGACGCCAATTGGATGCCCAAAGTAGTCCTCATGGCTAAAAACGCCTACGTCTGGCTTGACCAACTTTCTAAACAATATAAGCGAGAAATTGCCCGCCTGGATCAGATCCCAGACGAAGAGCTGGCGAAGCTGTCCCGCTGGGGATTCACCGCCCTATGGCTGATTGGCCTCTGGGAGCGCAGTTCCGCCTCCCAGCGCATCAAGCAAATGTGCGGCAATCCAGACGCCGTCTCCTCGGCCTACTCCCTCTACGATTACGTCATCGCCAACGACTTGGGCGGAGAAAACGCCTACAATAACCTCCGCCACCGCGCGGAACAGCACGGCCTCCAAATGGCCGCCGACATGGTTCCCAATCATGTGGGAATTTACTCCAAATGGGTCATTGAGCATCCCGATTGGTTCCTCTCTCTGGATGAAAAACCTTTCCCCGGTTACACATTCAACGGCGTCAACCTCTCTGAAGATGAGCGCGTGGGCATTTACCTAGAAGACGGCTACTACGACAAAACCGATGCCGCCGTGGTTTTCAAACGTGTTGACCACCACACCAGCAATACCAAATACATTTACCACGGCAACGATGGCACAGCCATGCCCTGGAACGACACCGCCCAGCTTAACTACTTAATCCCTGAAGTGCGAGAGGCCGTCATCCAAACCATCCTCCACGTAGCTGGCAAAGCGCCCATTATCCGCTTCGATGCCGCGATGACGCTCGCCAAGAAGCACTACCAACGTCTCTGGTTCCCACTTCCGGGCACGGGTGGAGCCATCCCCACACGAGCCGAGCGCGCCCTCTCCAAAGCCGCCTTCGACCAGGTCTTCCCCAAAGAATTTTGGCGCGAGGTTGTTGACCGTGTGGCCGCCGAAGCTCCCAACACGCTTCTGCTCGCCGAGGCTTTTTGGATGATGGAGGGCTATTTTGTGCGCACCCTGGGCATGCACCGCGTTTACAACAGCGCGTTTATGAACATGCTGCGGGACGAGGAAAACGCCAAATACCGCGACTTAATCCATAAAACGCTGGAGTTTGATCCTCAAATTCTCAAGCGTTACGTCAATTTTATGAACAACCCAGACGAGGATACAACCGTCTCTCAGTTTGGCAAAGATGGCAAATATTTCGGGATTTGCACCCTGATGGCTACCCTGCCCGGCCTGCCCATGTTCGGGCACGGACAAATTGAGGGCTTTAGCGAGAAGTACGGCATGGAGTATAAACGCGCCTACTACGATGAAACCCCCGACCAGGGATTGATTGCCCGCCACGAGCAAGTGATTTTCCCGCTTCTGCACAAACGCTATTTGTTCGCCGAAGTAGATAATTTTGTGCTTTACGAATTTTCTATGGGAGATGGCATCTGCCCAGACGTTTTCGCCTATTCTAACCGAGTCGGCGCGGAACAGGGGTTGGTGGTTTATCACAATAAATGGGGCGATGTGCAAGGCTGGGTGCGTGAATCGGTGTCCGTGAACGGCGCCTCCCAAACCCTGGGCGCGAGCCTGGGACTGGAAAACCGCCCCGGCACTTTCATCATCTTCCGTGACACTGTCTCTGGCTTGGAATACATCCGCCCTACCCACGAAATCTTTGAACAAGGTCTCTACTTTGAATTGGACGCCTATAAAACTCACGTATTTTTAGATTTTAGGCAAGTGGAAGAAACACCCAATAATGGCTATGCGAAATTAGTTGAGCGGCTGAACGGGCGAGGTGTGCCTAGTCTGCAAGCCGTCTGGCGCGAGATGGAGTTAGAACCGCTTCTAAACTCATTCCATGACCTGGCATCCGCAGAGAGATTCCAAAAGCTGGTGAATGCCTACGCGAACGAACCAGGCCAAGCTCTTGAAGAATTACAAGACGAAATTCAGCACTTCCTTGAAAATATCCCCTCCGCCACGCAATCGCCCGATCTCGTGGAAAACATCCTCGCCAGCGTGGAAGCAATTCTAGAACTTCCAGGCCAGGCTTCTTATCACCTTTTCGTCTGGGCATTGACGCGCTCTCTGGGAAAAACGGTCAGCGCTGAAAACGTCCCCTCTCAAAGCCGTGCCATGTTTGATGACCTGCTCTTGGTCAAAACGCTCCAAGAAAGCGGAGTCACCTACGAAGATATTTTGCTGATAAAGATTGCCATCCGCCACCAAGATTGGTTCACAGAAAAAGACACCCCAGTCACCGCATTGAAAACCCTAAATGACTGGCTCAAAGATGAAGAGATTCGCAGTTATATGAAAGTACACACCCACGAAGGGAAAGAGTGGTTCCGGCAAGAGAGCTTTGAAACGCTTTTATCTACAATGGAAACCGTTGCCCTCACCTTAATTGAAACCGATGCGGAGTTGACGGTTAAAGAACGCAAAGCGCGTAAATCCGCCTGCCAGAAGTTGATTTCGCAGCTGGATGAGGCAAAGGAGAATTCGGGGTATCAGGTGGAGGAGTTGAGAAGATTGATAGAATCTTGATGCGTAGCGACATAAATGTCACGGTACGCCGCATCGTAAACCGACATTCATGTCGTATTGCAAGCCATCGTAGGGATGGTTCATAATTGACTGTACACTTTTCAAGGTTAATGTGTCGTTGCGAGGAACGTTTTTTGTGACGCGGCAACCTCCTGGCTAGCAATTGTGCAGTAAAATCAGGGAGATTGCCACACCCCCAGAAAGCGGGGGTTCGCAATGACATAGAGTTTTGGGAAAAAGTGTCAACTAGTTTCTAGCTTGAGGTG
>QMOK01000021.1 GCA_003648195.1 Chloroflexota bacterium
CCCTCTATTATCCCCTAATCCAAAACCTCCCGCGCATTGGGTCCATCCTTGGGCGGGCCAATGATGTTCTCTTCTGCCATGCGCTCAATGAGACGAGCGGCACGGGTATATCCTATCCGCAGGGCACGTTGCAACATAGAAATTGAAGCACGATTCTCTTTCTGTACCAGCGCAATGGCTTCTTCCCAAAGAGGGTCACGGTTTTGCTCAGATTCCATTTCTTCCCATATTTCCATTTGCTTGAGGGGGATACTTGGCCTGGGAGCATCAGGTTCGCTGTCAATAGCGGTTTTTGTTTTGGGTTTGCGGAGTTGGGCGGCCAAGGAACGCCAGTAGCGTACCAAACGGTCTATCTCTCCATCGGAAACGAAAACGCCCTGAAGCCGAACCGGTGCGGGCGCATCTGGGGCTTGGAAAAGCATATCGCCACGCCCAAGCAAAGTTTCCGCGCCGGGGTGATCGAGGATCACGCGGCTATCCACGCCAGAAGCGGTAGCAAAGGCAATCCGAGCCGGGAAATTGGCCTTAATTAGCCCGGTCACCACATCCGTAGAAGGGCGTTGAGTGGAAATGATGAGGTGAATACCAGTAGCCCGCGATAGTTGAGCAAGGCGGGTAATGGCTCGCTCGGTTTCGGTGGGAGCTAACATCATCATGTCGGCCAGCTCATCAATAATTACCACTAAATAGGGTAGTTTCGTTTCTTCTCGCTGCTCCATTTTTTGATTGTAGTCAATAATGTGTCTGGCTCCAACCTGAGAAAATTTGTGATAACGCTGATCCATTTCTCTGCCCACCCATTGCAAGACGCCGACAACGCGCTCTAGGTCAACTACAACAGGAGCCAAAAGGTGTGGGATGCCTTCGTAGCCTGAAAGTTCCACTCGCTTGGGGTCAACCATTATCAGGCGTAATTCGTCCGGCGTGTTATGTAGCAGCAAACAGCTTATTAGGCCATTGATGCAAACGCTTTTGCCTGATCCTGTAGTTCCGGCAACTAGCAAATGGGGCATGGCTGTCAGGTCGGCGGTCACTGCGTTCCCAGAGACATCCCGCCCCAAAGCAAATTTGAGGGGGCTGGGGAATTCTTTGTAGCTTGGACTCTGGATAGCGTCCCGCAGAGCTACCAAGGAAACTTGGTCGTTAGGTACTTCAATTCCAATGTACCCTTTGCCGGGAACAGGGGCTTCCATGCGGATGCGTTTGGCGGCCAAGGCTAAGGCTAGGTCATCTGAAAGGCTGGTGATTTTGCTAACCCGCACGCGGCGTTTTCGACCACGAACCTCTACAAAGTCTGGTTCTACGCCAAATTGGGTGATAGTTGGGCCACGGTTGGTTTCTACAATATGGGCAGGGGCATCAAAAGAAGCTAAAGTTTCTTCTATGATCCGCGCTCGATGACGATCGTATTCTTCGTCTGGTTCTATTTCTTGTCCTATGTTGAGAATATCGGGGATGTGCGGCAAAACCCACGCAAGGGAGGTGGGTTTCTCTGGAATTGCGCGAAATGTTTGTTGAGGGTGTGAAATGCCAGGGTGCTGGCTCGTTTGTAGGGCTGGGGAATGGGACACGCTTGGAGAAGGCTTTCTACGCTGGGATGCCAGTTTTATCCACAGGTTTTGGATTTTTTCGCCCAAGGGTGGTACCCACCCAAAAAGCTCTAAAACGGCCCGATCCAGGGTAAAAGAAATTCCTAATAAAAGCCAAGCCAAAAAAGCTATAATTGTTCCCCCTTTTCCAAAAATGGCTTGCAACGGCCACAAAAGCAGCGCGCCTATGTATCCTCCTCCAGAGCCGTTTTGAGCAGTCGCTAGGGCGTTGGAAAAATCTGCTGGGGAGGTAAAAAAGTGGAGAATAGTCAGCAATAATGTGTAAAGGGAAACCACTCCGAAGGCACGCTCAGCCGATAAACGTGGAATCTTTTCAAAGCTGCGAATGAGTAGCCAGAGACCAAAAACTATTAGGCCTATTGGAAAAAAGTAGAACGTCCATCCCATCACTTTTTGAAGGAATGAAACCCAGAAACCCATTATGCTGCCATTTTTGACCGAGAATAATCCCAGGATGGTGATTATGCCCAAAAGGGTCATCACCAAACCTATTACGTCAAGTTTGCGGTCTAGTTTGGAATGTTCATTGTTTTCTTTTTTTTTGGACATAGCAATTGGGAAGTTTTCGGAGTTTCAAAAGAACTATTTGTGACTGAGTGATGTTTGTAAAATTTTAGGAAGTCTCCCGTTTTTTGAAGAGAAACCGAAGTAGATGTTTAAGGATTTTTTCATCAGGCCTAAACGCATTATAGCACAAATGGTCTAACAATTAGAGAAAAAAACCGAAAAATAGCCATGCCTTCGCAATGTGCGGTAAAATGAAGGTAAGTGTTAAAAATGTTATTCTTTCCGCAGAGGCGCGCTCGGCGCGTCTACCAAAAGCGAAACATCTGAACACTTACAATAATTCTGGAATTTTTAGTAAAAAAGGAAAAGGCCTTGTTTGAAATTATATTTCTAGGAACATCAGCGTCAGCTCCTTCTGTACATCGCGGGCTTTCCTCGCAGATGGTAATACATTCCGAGCACCGCTTTTTAATTGATGCCGGCGAGGGAACCCAGCGCCAAATACTCAAATCTGGATTGGGCTTTAAACGTCTTGAACACATCTTAGTTACGCATGGCCATTTAGATCACATCCTAGGATTGGGCGGATTGATATCTACTTTTGTGCGCTGGGAAGTTATGCCGAAAATAGAGATAGTGGGAGGAGAGGAAGCCCTGAGCCGGATAAATGATCTAATTTTTGGCGTGGTGCTGCGGGGCGAGTACCCAGACGTAGAAATCACCTTACGTCCTATTGAATCGGGGATAATTTACGAAGAGACAATGTTCACTATCACAGCTTTCCCTGTATATCATCGCGCCCCGGGATGTTTCGGTTATACGTTTGAGGAAAAACCACGCCGGCCTTTCTTGCCCGAACGTGCGGCTGCGCTAGATATTCCTCCCGGTCCCTGGCGAAGAGACTTGGTGCTGGGGCAATGCGTGACACTGCCCGATGGGCGCGAGATCACTCCCGAGCAAGTGCTAGGCCCATCACAGCCGGGCACAAAGATGGTACACGTTGGCGATACCGGGCGCACCGACAATCTAGTAGAAGTTGTTCGGGGAGCGGATGTATTGGTCATTGAAGCCACGTATCTTGAACCAGAGATTGAAATGGCAGAGCGATTTGGACATCTTACGGCGCGTCAAGCCGCAGAATTAGCAGTGGAAGCAGAGGTAGACCAATTGCTTCTCACCCACGTTTCCCGCCGTTACTGGGAAAAGGATATAAAAGCTGAAGCACGCGCCATTTTCCCGCACACAGACGTGGTCCGCGATTTTGACCATTACCACATTCAACAAGGAAAATGTGTGCGAGTAGCAAAATAAGATAATGAAAACTTCTCAATCCCTTTCCTTTGCATATTTGGAAGGGCTTAGACGATGAAATATCAACCAAATTTGCTATAATATAATATGAATAGATGTTTTTGTTTTAAGAGGAATTTGTTATGAGAAAGCGGAAGACATATTCACAGCGTGGACAAAGTTTTGTGGAATTAGCCCTCTTGTTGCCCGTTCTCCTTATCATTATTTCGGGGATGGTTGAGCTTGGTTTTTTCCTATCCCAGTATTTAGCCCTCCAAGACGCTGTTCGCAACTCAGCTCGATTCACCAGCGACAGTTTATATTACATATCAGATAATGACCACACTTGCAGCACAACATTAGACTTCTATCGCCAAGCGGCGTGTCTTGTCAATCAAGAATTAAGGATGGATCACCCCCTTATTGTAATGTCAGACAATGGCACCCCCAACGATACTAGCGACGATATTGTAGACCCCACTCGAGGGGACGACATCATTGTTTCCGTATTCACAATTACGGGAGGCTCCCATCCTACAGTGACAGCCCGCTTTCCAACCAGTGCGGGCGAAAGTGGTTGGTCATACGCCGAGGATATACCCGGTTACGGAATGAGAAACTTGAATTCTAGTTTCAGCAGCGCAGATATTGAAAGCAAATTGAACGTCGCTGCTCCCAGTACTGGTTTCGTATTAGTAGAACTCTATTACCATTACGACCATTTTCTAAAATTACCGTGGATATTAGCTTTTATTCCTGACCCAATTTTACTTAAGTCTTATTCTCTAATGCCTAATGTCTCAGCCGAACCTACCACTACCCCGATTCCATGAAGTCGGCCCAGAGTAACAAGCACTTCCAAATTAGAATCACTCTAGGAGAAATCCTTAGCAATGAAATCTACTACTTACTCTAACAATCACTCTCATGTTAAACGCGAAAGCGGTCAATCTATGATTCTGATCGCCTTTATATTCATTGCCCTACTAGGCTTCGTAGGGTTGACCGTAGATGTAGGCCGCCTATTTATGTTTCGCGGCATGCTGCGAAATGCGACCGATGCGGCCTCTTTATCCGCTGCCGCCCAATACCGTGAAGGGCGGTCACATTCAGAAATAGAAGCCTCGGCAAAAGAGATAATGGAACTCAACGGTATCTCGCCTACTGATGTCACTGTCGACACATGTGATACTATCCCCGGTGATATTGCCCTTTGCACAATCCCGCCTCGGAAATTGGTACGCGTAACCGGAACATTCGACATGCCCATGACCTTTTTACAATTAGTGGGAGTTCCAACATACACCATTGCCGCAGATTCTATTGGAGAAACAGCTTCAATGGATGTGGTCTTGGTCATTGACGTTTCTACATCTATGACTTCTGATGGAACGGGCAACGACAGAGATCCTAGCCAATGCAATCCTGCCGATAATTGCCATCCTTTTAAAGAAGTAAAAGAAGCAGCCAGAATATTTGCTGAGCGTATTTTAGACATAAGCGCGAATGGCGGCGATCCTAGCAAAGAGCAAGACAGGCTGGCCATTGTTACCTTTTCTAATGGCTGGGAAGCTGGAGCTACAAAAGTTGAGCCGCCAGGATGGATGACCGATTATAATGTGGCCAACTCTCTAATTTCAAACCTCGATGTTTATGAACCAGTTCATTGTGACTCCGCGCCAGCACTTGGTACCTGTAGGAAATATGTCGCAGGAGATTATGTAGGGTTAGATTGTCCAGCCGCTTACGCACCTGGAGGCAATCCTTCAACATGCACAACAACTAATATTGGTGGAGGATTAAAATTGGGCGGGAATATGTTTGCTCTGAACACTCGCCCCGCTTCGCTTTGGGTAGTTGTTCTCCTAACAGACGGAGCAGCAAACGCATCAGACGAACCTGTCCCTGATGCCGATCCCAATGTTTATGGTTATTGCCCCAACTCCACTTGGGCAGGAGCGCCTTATTGCCGAGATATTCTCTCAAGCACTTACCATGCAGGTGGTCCCGATTATGACGCGGATGATTTCGCACGTGATATGGCTGACTTTGTAGGATGCTATCCCACCAGCCCGTATGCTGGTTGTAGCAGTGCCGGTCAAGGTGCAGTAATATTTACTATCGGATTAGGTAGTCAAGTATTAGACACCTATGCTCCAGGAGATGTAGCCCATGGCGTAAGTTTGTTGCGCTATATTGCCAACGTAGGTTATGATGGAAATCCAGCTTCTGCCAATGACCCTTGCGCTGCATTTTATAATGATGGTGATAATGACGGTGATGGAACCCACAATTGGGAAGAGTGGTGTGGAAATTATTATTTTTCACCGACTGGCAATCAACTAAATAAAGTTTTTGAAGACATTGCTTCACGTATCTTTACTCGTATTTCTCACTAGAGGTATCGCTATGAAACACACCAAATCTCATCTAAATAAAAATAGTCGCTGTTTCAAAGCCCAAGGCTTAACAGAATTTGCTCTAGTATTACCTATACTGTTATTATTAGTATTAGGCATCATTGAATTTGGAAGAATTTTCCAAGCCTGGCTTGTTATTACTAACGCTGCCCGTGACGGAGTACGTTACGCGGTAACCGGCGAATACGATAACAATTATTGCACCGATTTAGACGGTGACGGAACCCTCTGTGATGGAACTAGTAAACAAGATGAAGAAGATATAGCTCGGTTACAATCCATTCACGACCTAGTAAACGCAAGAGCATCATCTATATCTCGTGACTTTGGTGCTAGCAAAGGTGCATTGGGCTATTTTCACGTCAATGTATGCAGCACCAATACCGGTTACACATACAACCCGCCCCCAGCAGACGAATGCCTCGGGCCAGACGGCACCCCTCACGAACATCCCGGAGACCCATCTGAGGGACCAGTACGTGTGTTGGTGGCTGTCTCCTTTCAACACCCCCTCATCACGCCTTTTATGAATCGCATTGCTCCTTCCCTACCCTTGCACGCCGAACGCACGGGCATCGTAGAGCAGTTCCGGGTAGCGCGCGTTTTGGGACTACCTCCCGTCATTCAGGTTCCCACCGCTACGGCTTCACCCTCGCTAAGTCCAACGCCTTCAAAGACACCAACTTCCACTCCCTCGCCAACGCCGGTGGATTGCACTCCGTATAGTCTAAGCGGAGCAACAATCCTTAGAGAAGGGGGAGATAACTATAGCGTGTACGTTAACAACGCTGCCGCTGAAAACGTAGGCATTACTTACGTTGGTTTAGATTGGGACAACGCCTGGTATTGGGGGCACGGGTTAGGGGTTGACAATATCAGAGTAAATAATTTCCAATGGAACTCATCTACGTTTTATGGCGGAGATGATTACAGTTCTCCTACTAACGTGGCCGCTTCTTATAACCTAAGTGCTGGCAATTCAGTGCTTTTCGATGTGGATTGGAGTGGTAGTTACGGCACTAATGTCTTTCAAAACTGGGGAATGGGGCCAGAACACTTTGGCGTC
Organism: Chloroflexota bacterium; assembly: GCA_003648195.1. GTDB lineage: Bacteria > Chloroflexota > Anaerolineae > Anaerolineales > UBA11858 > B10-G9. Next base: position 6,894 of record QMOK01000021.1, read on the forward strand.
GTTTTCCAACTTGACAACGGTTGCGAATTAAGATTAGACTCTGTCCCATTGCCTACCCCCACCCCCGATTGCAGCCTGTATACATTGAGTGATTTCACATTCCCAAACACATATGGCATAGTTAATTTAACTGTTACCAATGGAGATACCATGGGAACCTATGTTACAGGGTTTGAGTTTGATTGGGAATACGCGGAAGAGTATGATGCAATAGTAGACCCAGACGATGAATTAGCCCTTGACTACATCCGCTGGGATGGAGCCACCATGTGGGGAGGGGCAAACGGCTCTGTTTACGATTACAACTCAACCACCAATTCCGCTTCCGATCACCCTAGTACTTTCCCTGGCTCTTATATCGCCCCAGGTCCAGACCTTGCCGCAGGCGATTCCCAAGTTTTCCAAGCCGATTTCGATTGGGAATCGGTCATCTTCGAAACCGATACGTTATCCAGCGACTTTGGGATTACCATTAACCTTGCAAATGGATGTACACTCCAGCGTCCTGCTAACCCGCAACCCTTGCCTACACCAGATTGCTCCCAATATTCCATTGGCAATATCACATACTATAATAACTGGAATCAAATCAGCGTAGATGTTACTAATAACGACGCCATCCCCGCTAACGTAACCAGTGTTGATTTAGATTGGGATTACGCCGATGCCTATAGCGAAGCTATTGGAATTTCCACGTTACGTACAGACTGGTTCAGGTGGGATAGTACCGTTATTTGGAACGGGAACGATTACGCATCCCACACAAACACACTGGTAGACTCTCCCGCATCGTGGAATCAACCTAGTGAACTTGACTCTGGTGGAGACACTGATACTCTCCGAGTAGATTTCGACTGGAGCGGGGAATCAGAATGGGGACTGCGAGATTTGATGGGCATACAACCCGAAGACTTCGGCGTGAGCATCTACTTTGATACTGGTTGCGTCCTTTCAGTACCTTCTCAGGGTCGTATAGTTGCCACCCCCACCCCCGATTGCAGCCTAATATATCCCTACAATGAGCAAATAACAGATGACAATTTCCGCTTCTATGTTCAAAATGATAACCCTAATGCTGCTTACCTAATTGATTCGCGGTTTGATTGGCCAAGTGATGGAAGCGGTCACCCCTGTGTAGATTGGTTCCTATTCAATGGCAATTACTATTGGAACCCTGGAACATGCTACAACTCATCTCCTATTAACGCGGCTCCCGCAGCCCCTGGAGTTATCTTAGATGGAATGAGCCATGGCCTTTGGGATACAGACTTTGATAATGGAGCTCTCCTTTATGGACACTATCAAACAGAATTAACCTTTGAATATCCAGGCTGGGGCATTTGTACTGTAATTGGTAATTACGACTTAGTTCCAACGCAAACAGCAACAACTACACAAACACCCACAAATACACTAACCCCCACCCTTACCCCAACACCTTCCGATACCCCCACCCCTTCAAACACCCCAACGCCTTCACCAACCCCCGATTGTGACGACATTTCGGCTTCTGTGAGCATCTCTGGCGATGACATCGTTATGAATGTCACCAATCACAATCCCGTTCCAATCAACTTAACCAATTCTTCACTCTATTGGACTAAATATTGGGACGGCATGTATGTAGATTGGTTCCAATTCTTAGGCAACCAATATTACAATGGCAATGACAGCACTCCCAATACAACAAACAAAGCTCCTGGATCTCCTATTGCCCTGGGAAGTGGAGCCAGCGGCCAATGGGTCACAGACTTTGACGGTCAAAGTGGTTCATTATACGGCGTATTCACAGTAACATTGGTTTTTGACGGTAGATGCACAGTGTCAGACACCGTTACTAGATCAACACCAATACCAACGGACACACCAACACCCTCTGATACACCAACCGACACCCCCATCCCCTCAGATACACCTATCCCGTCCGACACACCCATCCCCTCCGATACCCCCACGCCTGACGCTGACACACCCACGCCCACTGATATCCCCTGCTTCGACTGTTAGACCTATAACTATCCCCTGCATGAACGAACTTACCTCGGTAAAGGGTAAAAAACTTTACCGAGGTATTTTTTTTTATGGCAGCACTTACACAATCACTCCCTTAACCCCAGACCTTTTGCCCCTACTTAAGGCAAAATTTAGGATAATTTTGCTCGCCCACTCCCCTAAAACTGGAGCTAATTGATCCACAACCCCTTTATTTCCAAAATATGCCAACATATAGAACAATCGTCTATTGACATATCGTCTATAGTGCGCTATACTCTAGTTAAATAATCCATACACCGCAATAGAGGAGAAAATTCATGCCCGGTGGAAGAAGAGGTAGCGGAGGCGGAATGCATCGCGGAGGAAGCGGAAGAAGGCAACGCCGAAGAGTGCGAGGTTTTTTAAAGCCTTGTTTACTTGCAGCCCTCTCCCAAGGTGAAGGCCACGGTTACAGCCTTTTAGACAAACTAAGTGAATTTGGCTTCAGCAACGAACGTCTTGATTCTAGCTTAGTATACCGTGCCCTACGCGATATGGCAGAAGCTGGATGGGTGACATCTCATTGGGACGATGACAGCCAAGGCCCTCGGCGGCGCGTTTATCAAATCTCACCAGAAGGCAAGGTTCATTTGGCAGAATGGATCACCGACTTACAGCACACCCGCAACGAAATAGATGATCTGCTCCAAGTCTATGAAAAAGTTCAATCAGAGAGGTAATTACTCATGATTTATATCGATAGCCAATTATGTACCGGTTGCGGCATCTGTGCAGATATTTGTCCAACTAACGCAATCGTTATGCGCGACAATAAAGCATTCATCCAACAAGACTTATGCAAAGAATGTCAAGCGTGCATAACCGAATGCCCTCAAAGGGCCATCCTGCTCATAGAACAGCTTGACGTTATCGAAAAACAACCCCTCTCCGCCGTCCCCGCCCCCAAAGCTGAAATACATACCCCCCAACCGAACAAAAAACCAGCTTCCATTTCATGGGGAGCCGCCATGGGAACCGCAATCATTGAAGTGTTGCCGCGTTTAGCATCCCTGGCCGCAGATTGGCTAGAAAACCGCCCGCGCTCAATAGCAACCACCACCCAAAACGCCAATTCAATCTCCTCACCTAGCCGTAACACGCCCCAACGAAGCACTGGGCGAGGCCAAGGACTTGGACAAGCTAGACAAGGAAAAGGGCGTGGACAAGGGCCGGGGCGCGGAAGAGGACAAGGAAAACACCGTAGACAGCGAGGAAATCATCGCTAAAGCACAAAAAATTCAATTTACTAGTTTTAGTTTAAAGGAGATAAATATGCCGTACGGAGATGGAACAGGACCCCAAGGACAAGGCCCAATGACAGGGCGTGGAGCAGGCTATTGCGCTGGAACAAATGCGCCAGGTTTTGCCACTACCCCAGGCCGCGGACGTGGCTGGGGGGCGGGATTTGGCCGAGGATTTGGACGTGGTGCTGGCTTTAGACGCGGGCGTGGAGGTTGGGGACAAGGCGGAGCTTTCCCAGCTTATCCCACCCAACCTTATGCCGCAGCACCATATACACCAGAGCAAGAAGTCAACACTCTAAAAGCTCAAGCCTCACAACTACAAAACACTCTCCAACGTATCAACGACCGACTTGAAGAGTTAGAGAAATAAATAACAAAACCCAAGGAGGTGAGTATTATGGGACAAGGAAGAGGACGCGGTCAGGGCGGAGGACGTGGCCAAGGTGGTGGACGCGGTCAAGGGCAAGGACCCGGTCGCATGGGCGGCTCAAGAGCTGCTGGCCCTAATGGAAACTGTGTTTGCCCCAACTGCGGATATAAAGCCAGTCACAAAATAGGACAACCATGTTATGATTTGAACTGCCCTAAATGCAACACACCTATGACCCGTGAATAGAATTATTTAGCAAAAAACCGTAAAGGCAAGATTTCCAAAGCCATTGAAACTTTGGAAGTCTTGCCTAAAATATTGAAAGGATATAAAGGACAAACATGAAACTTGCAATATCTTCACCTGATGGAAAATTTGACTCAAAATTCAGCGCCCGCTTTGGACGTTGTGCTTATTTTATTTTTATTGATACCGAAACCCGTGCCTGGGAAGCTAAAACCAACCCCGCTGCTAACGCCCGAGGCGGCGCAGGCCCTCAAGCAGTCCAATTCCTATCGGAAAACGGCGCAGAAGCCACCATCACCGGACGCTACGGTCCCAACGCCTTTTCCGCCATTGAAGCAGCTGGCATCCAAGCATTTGAAGCTGACAGCGGAACTCCCGAAGAACTACTCAATAAATTCCTGGCCGGCGAACTGAATCAAGTTAACACGTCTACTGGCCCCAGCTTGCATCACTAGGAGCGGATCTCTAAAATGATTATCGCAGTCGCCAGCGGGAAGGGTGGCACCGGCAAAACCACTGTTGCCACCGCCCTCGCCCAATCGCTCTCAAAAGCGAACTTTACTGTATCTTGCTTGGATTGTGACGTAGAAGCTCCCAACGCTCACATCTTCATTCAACCCGAACTAACCCAATTTGAAGACGTCAACAACCTTATCCCAGAGGTAAACGCCGAGGCGTGTACCGGTTGTGGGCGTTGCGCCGAAGTTTGCCAATTCCATGCCATTGTTGTACTGGGCGGGCAAACGCTGGTCTTCCCAGAAATGTGCCACGGCTGCGGAAGCTGCGCTATGGTCTGCCCCGAAAACGCCATTACAGAAGTGCCGCAAAAACTGGGCATCCTAGAAGGCGGAGTTTCTCCTGATGGAATCAACTTTGGGCACGGCTTGCTCAATGTCGGCGAACCAATGGCCGTTCCCGTTATCACCCAACTCAAAAAGTGGGGGAATTACATGGACGCCGACGTCGTGGTGATAGATTCCCCGCCTGGGGCGTCTTGCCCCGTGGTGGAGGCTGTCCGTGGGGCCAATTTTGTACTCCTAGTCACCGAGCCAACGCCCTTTGGGCTGCACGACCTCCGCCAAGCGTATGAACTAACCCAAGAGGTGAACATCCCCGCCGGGGTCATCATCAACCGCGATGGAATAGGCGACACAGGCGTGGAAGATTACTGCCACGAAATCGGGTTACCAATCCTAATGCGCATTCCTCTTGAACGAGAAATTGGCTATGGGATTGCCCAAGGAAAATCGTTGCTTGAAATTCACCCCAAGTATGAAGTCATCTTCCAAAAACTATATACTCAAATTGCTGCTTTAGCAGCTCAGGGGGAGGCACAATGAAACAATTAGTCATTCTCAGCGGTAAGGGCGGCACCGGTAAAACCAGCGTTGCGGCTGCCTTTGCTCACTTACTCTCATTAGATAATGCTCCTTTCCGCGCCGTTTTAGCAGACGCAGACGTGGACGCATCTAACCTAGAACTGGTACTCTCTCCTAAAGTCATCTCTCATGAAGACTTCTGGGGAGGGCAATTCGCCAAAATTAACGAGGACACCTGCACCGAGTGCGGGATTTGTGAGGAGGTCTGCCGATTTGACGCCATTTCTCCCCCCGTGCCCTCAGAAAAGGGTTACCAAGTTGATCCCATTGCCTGCGATGGTTGCGCCGCCTGTGTTTATCAGTGTCCAGTAGAAGCCATCACCATGCACAATCAAATCGCTGGGGAATGGTTTCAATCCGAAAGCCGCTATGGGCCTTTGTTCCACGCTTCTTTGGGTGCAGCTCAAGAGAACTCTGGAAAATTGGTCACACTGGTCAAACAGCAAGCGCGTCTGCTGGCTATGGACAAAGATTACGATCTCGTCCTTGTGGATGGCCCTCCCGGAATAGGGTGTCCTGTGATCTCGGCCGTATCAGGCGCCGATTTAGCTCTTATAGTAGCCGAACCCACTGCGTCTGGTGTACACGATATGCACCGCGTTTTGGAAACCACGGCCCATTTCGGCGTGCCCGCTATGGTGTGCATTAATAAAGCTGATATATACCCTAAAGGCACATCCGAGATTGAAAATTTTTGTCATCAAGAGGGTATCTCTGTAGTTGGTAAAATCCCCTTTGATACTACCGTGACCAAAGCAATGGTGCAAGGACAACCTGTCACACTCTACGCGTCAGATGCTCCCTCTAGCCAAGCATTACGTGACATTTGGGCCAAAACAGTATCAAAATTAAAGGATACGAACGATGAGTAATGAAAAAGCCGAAAAACTTAAAGATTTAATTATCGTTCGCTTAAAACTGGTCATTGACCCTGAAACTCGCGCCGATGTGATTCGAATGCGTTTGATTGAAGACCTTGAAGTAAGTAATGATGGTCGGGTAAAATATACTTTCCGTCCCTCATCGCCCGTTTGCCCAATTGCTGTGTCTTTGGCGCAGCAAATCAAGCAAGCGGTCGCGCAGGTTCCCGGTGTCACCTCTCAAGACATTAAAGTTGAAGGCTATGTAGGCGCAGCTCAACTAACAATGTTGATAAATAAATAAATAAATAATGAGGTAACTAGGCAATTAGGTGACGAGGAAAGAACCAAAAGAGGCCATTCAGACTATTTAGACTATTTAGACCAGGAGACTAAAAACATGCTTATCGCAATTTCACTAGAAACAAATAACGGCTTAGACAGCACAGTCGCCCAGCACTTTGGACGCTGCCCATATTTTGGATTTGTAACAACAGAAGACAAAAAAGTCCAATCTATAGAAGTTATAGACAATCCGTACTACGCTGGACATCAGGTAGGCCAAGTACCAGGATACATAAATAAGCAAAAAGCCGATGCCATGATTAGCGGCGGAATGGGTGGACGGGCTATTCAATTCTTCCAAGAATTTGGCCTCGGAGCCTACACAGGCGCAAGCGGCACGGTAAGCCAAACCATGGAAAAATATTTTGCAGGCGAATTAAACGAAGCTGCGCCTTGCAATGAAAGTATTGAGCACGGACACGGCGACCATGACCACGACCATCACCATTAAATAATAAATAAAAAATGATACACTTATGAACTTCGTCTTCGGCCCAGTCCTCTCACGGAGACTGGGTCAATCTTTGGGAACTGATACCATACCGCTCAAGACCTGCAAGTCGAAATGACACCTGAGTAGTTGCTTTTTTCCGTGTTAGTTACGTTGATGTACGTTTGGCATCCATGTAGCGATAGTAAAGGCAAAAACAAGATGAACTCACGTACCGATGAAATTTCAGAATCAGTGAAACGTATCTTGGAAACGATTCCCCCGGAAGTTACCCTGGTAGCCGCCGCCAAGACACGCACCTTAGAAGAAGTGGAAGCCGCTATCCAGGCGGGCGTGACTCACATAGGATATAACTACATTCAAGAAGCCCTGCCAATTATCCAAACAATTGGCGACAGGGTTACATGGCACATGATCGGCCATCTCCAACGCAATAAAGCCAAAACAGCCGTACAGCATTTTGATATGATCGAAACCGTTGACTCGTGGCGGCTTGCCGAGACTTTGGAACGTCATTGTGCCAATATTAATAAAACAGTTTCTGTATTGGTAGAGATCAATAGTGGCCGTGAGTCAAACAAAACCGGCGTACTACCGGATGATGTAGATGAACTTATCCACAAGATAAGCACGCTAGAACACCTCCACGTGAAAGGGCTAATGACCATGGGTCCGCGCTTTGGTAACCCAAAGGACAGTCGGCCATACTTTCAGGCCACACGCGCAGCGTTTGAACGTCTCAGCAGCCTAAATTTACCCCGCGTGACCATGCAGTTCCTCTCTATGGGCATGAGCAATACTTATCGCATTGCCATTGAAGAAGGCGCAAACATTGTTCGAATTGGAACCAAACTTTTTGGAAAACGGAATAATCCATAGCGAGACAACCCCATGAAATACATCTTCGGTCCAGTCCCTTCCCGGCGGCTGGGTCAATCTTTAGGAATTGACACCATCCCGCTCAAAACCTGCAACTGGAATTGCGTCTATTGCCAGTTGGGGCGTTCTATGCCGCTGATCAACGAACGGCGCGAGTACATCCCCCGCGAAGAAATTTTAGCCGAGGTAAAACAATCCCTCAACGCCCACCAGCCCGGCGAAATTGACTGGATCACCTTTGTTGGCTCAGGGGAACCGACTTTGCATAGCGGCATTGGCTGGCTTATTCGGGAGATTAAAACTATCAGCGATTTACCTATAGCCGTGATTACCAACGGCTCCCTGCTTTATCTCCCAGAAATCCAAGAAGAGCTAATGCCAGCTGACGCGGTTTTACCCTCCCTAGACGCGGGCTGCCCCGAGCGTTACCGCCGTATCAACCGCCCCCACCCTGAAATCACCTTTGAACGTCTGCTGGATGGGTTGGTATCGTTCCAGCGGCAATACCAAGGCAAGTTATGGGTTGAGGTCATGCTAATCAAAGATACCAACGACACTGAGTCCGCTTTGGAAGAGATTGCCGCAGCCCTAAAGCTTATTCAGCCCGATGAGGTTCACATTGTCTTGCCCACCCGCCCCCCCGCAGAAACCTGGGTGCAACCCTCCGGCGAAGAAGGCCTGCTGCGTGCCAGAGCCATTTTAGGCAAAGTTGCTCAAGTTATTCACCCAGCCACCGGCAGCTTTGACTTTAGCGGGAGTGAAAATTTAATTGACGCCATTATAGGCATCATCACCCGCCACCCCATGCGAGAAGATGAACTAATAAAAACCCTCAACCAGTGGGCGCCTGAAACCATTACTCAAACACTAAACGACTTAGCCAATAGCAAGCGTGCTCAAGTCATTGAACGCTACGATTGTCGTTTTTGGAGCGCGGCCCAAGCGTACTACCCCAGCGAATAACAAAATCAAGTATCTCCCAGCCCCGTCATAAAATATTTAGAAGATACACTGGAGAAAAAATGTCTGATAACAAAAATAATCAAAATATAATTGCAGCCCTCGAAAAAGTTGAACATCCTTCTATTGCCGCAACTTTAGTATATCTAGGCATGCTCAGGGATATTGAGATAGACCAAGATGGCAAAGTCTCTTTGGTTTTGGTTTTACCATTCCCCAGTATCCCCGATAACATCCGTAACTATATGGTTAACAGTCTGGCTGCCGCCGCAAATTCAGCAGGCGGAGAACTTCAAAAAGCGGGACTGGCGCTTATGACTAAAGAAGAAGTCCAAGATTTTCTAGCCAAAGAAAAAGCAAATTGGAGAGGATGATCAAGAGGAGCGCAAAAAATGTGTCAACTAACCGTTTATTTAGACGATGAAAAGATTATGAATGACGTCATGCTAGTTGAACCAACCCCCGAAGGCGTGCGCTTGGTCAAAATGTTCGAGACGCCGCGCGTGATCCCTGCCACTATTCGGCAAATTGACTTGATGAAAAATAAACTTATCTTGGAGAAGATAGAAGAAGAAGTGAAAAAATGAATGAAAAAGATAAACTTCGAGTACTACTTCCCCATTGGATTGAGCATAACCAAGAACACGCTCAAGAATTTATGGATTGGATCGAGAAAATTGGTCAGACCATGATTGATGAAGATGTTATCACGGACGTGCAAGGAGCAGCAAAGGCCATGGAAACTGTTAACGCCCAGTTACAGGCAGCCCTTGAAAAACTAGGCGGTGCCCTGGAATACAGCCACGACCATTCCCATACCCACGAACATCATCACCATGAGTACGACTAACGCCCCCCTAGAGAACGGGCCAACAATATTCAACCGCCGCAACTTCATCGCCGGCCTCTGGCACGGAGCATTCCTAGCCCTCGGCGTCTCGCTAACCCAGCCGACCACGGTTATCTCAGCTTTTGTAGCTGAACTGACAGGCTCAACCGTATGGGTGGGAGGATTGTCTACTGTGCTGACAATCGCCGGAGCTTTGCCGCAGCTTTTCGTTGCCCGCTGGATTGAACCTCGCCCGCGCAAAATGCCCTATCTGATGCTTGCAATTTACCTGCGAGTGGTCAGTTGGGGCATCCTGGCTTGGCTTATCTACGCCATTGATGGCCAGCGTCCCATGACTTTGGCTTGGATATTAGTAGGAATGCTGGTTGTTTTTTACGCGGGTGGCGGTCTGGGTAACATCCCCTACACAGACATCATCGGCAAAATCATCCCTGCCGACAAACGCGGGGCTTTTTTCGGCGGCAAGGGAGCTTTAGCCGGCCCGCTTTCGGTTGGAGCGGCTTTTGCGGCCCGTTACATCCTAGCGCATGTACCTTACCCTAACAACTACGCCTTGTTATTCGGGTTAGCTGCCATTGGGCTGGCAATCGCTTCTCTGGGATTTTGGGCCATAAAAGAGCCTATCAACGGCGCGCCAGACCAAAACATTCAGCCTTGGAGCGAATACTGGCATCAACTTTTAACTGCCAGCCGGCGGCTAAAAACACTAATTGCCGTACAATTCCTAACCGGATTCAGCTTGATGGCGCTGCCATTTTACGTGGTATTCGCCCGCGAACAATTGAACGCCCCCTCGGAGGCTGTAGGTTGGTTTCTATTAGCGCAAATATTGGGCGGCGTACTTTCTAACCTAGTTTGGGCACGTCTGGTAGACCGCTCTGGCAGCCGCAAAATGCTGTTCTTTTGCGCCGTTACCTCAACCCTGACCCCCTTATTAGCTATCACCCTCAGTTCGTTTGGTTGGATTGCCTTAATGCCAGTGTTTTTCCTAGCCGGAGCGTGCTTCGCTGGACGCAGCGTTGGTTTTCAGAGCGCGCTTCTCGAACTAGCTCCCTCTGCCGAACGTTCCACCTATGCAGGTCTCAACGCGGTGCTGAACTTACCAATAGCTTTTCTGCCTCTAGCGGCTGGTGTATTCTTGCAAACATGGTCATATACCACGCTCTTTTTGTTTGCGGCGGCATTCATTGGAGTTGGAGCAATACTGATTCGCCGTTGGGCAGCCGAATGACAGTAGTTTACACAACAAGGAGTAAAAAATGACTACCAAAATTGGCATCATCATCTGTGACCGCTACCGGCGTTGCGCGGGCGGCAAATGCTTTCGATCGCTAAAAAATCGCGAAGGCGCGTTCAGCATCTATGCCGACCAAGAAGTAGAGCTGGTAGGCTATACAACCTGTGAAGGCTGTCCCGGCGGCAACATCGAATACGCCGGCGATGAAATGGTCAAAAACGGCGCCCAGGTCATCCACCTGGCGACCGGCCTCGTGGTTGGCTATCCGCCCTGCCCCTATATTGACACCTTCAAAGAATTCCTTGAAGCCCGTTACGATGTCAAAGTAGTCGTAGGCACGCACCCCATCCCAGAGAAATACCTCACCATGCACACCCGCTTGGGCACTTGGGACGATCCGGCCTGGGATGCGCTGACCGCGCCCACTATGTCAGATGAAGCGACTCGGCTAGCATATAACTGATGAAAAAAACTTTAGGGATTGACACCAAAGCAGGCATTTCGGCAGATAGATTTGCCGCCGCGCTGATCGGTTTAGGCCTGCCAGAGCGTGAGATGGTGCGGGTCATCAAGTCTGCCGCTGAAGGTCTGGGCTTATTGGATGCTCACACTCATATTGAGTTTCTCCCCAATGAGCGTTTAGCGCACCGCCTGCACCTCATGCCGTTAGGGAAAGAAGAACCGCTTCCGATGGAAGATGCCTCTTTGGTTTTGGATAGTGCTTTGATTCGAGCAAATATTGCCGAACCTTACGCCGATTTCGCCCGGCGTGTACTCGCCATCCTGCGAGTTGCCACTCCCCCGCCCTCATCCCCTCCGCCCGCAAAAAGCATCTCCCTGCCCATCATCGGCACAGCTCACACGCCTTATAAACACAAAGCACCCTACCAACCCCAGCCCGAAAATGTGGGGGATGGCGCATTTTATATCCAGGTTGAGCCTCAATACGCAGCGGCTACCCAATCACTAGAAACATTTAGCCATATTTTCGTTTTGTCTTATTTAGACAGAGCATTGGAGCCAGAACTTAGCGTGCGCCCGCCCTGGAAAGATGACGACAAACGCTACGGTACCTTTGCCACCCGCTCCCCCAACCGCCCCAGTCCCATTGGCCTGACCCGCGTCCGGCTGCACCGCGTTGAGGGCGAGCGCATCTACACCAGTCCTCTTGACCTTTTTGACGGCACGCCCATTTTGGATATTAAGCCATTTATTCAAACCCTGGACAGCGTGACCGGTGAAGAAGACGCCGGTAACGATGGCTGGCTAGAGGGCAGCGACCACCTTGAACTGCACCGCCTGGGGATTCCTCACACCCATCCGGGCGGCGCGGGAAGCCTATCCCAACCCCAAACCCTGATCGCGGTACTGACAGGAATCGCTTGGGGGTTGCAACACCTAAAAGTGGAGCTTTCATCCACAATTTGCACATCCCCCGTAAACACCGGCCCTGAATACGCCCTAGAACTATCGGCGCAATCCGTATTAGAAAAGCACAAAATTCCCCATCGGCCTGAGACAAAATCTGGCGAACTCGTCACCCCAGACGGAGCCGCCATTTTAGCCGCGCTATCTCCAAAATTTGTTGCCGCGGACGATATGCCATCCGAGGGCAAGCGTGCTGCCTACGGATTGGGAGGGCAGGTTTTGGATGCCGTCCCCGCCTTGGGTGCTCTAAGATTGTTTTTATCTGAAGTGTAACCGAGAAAATAAACCATGATTTTTTTCTGGATTTTGATTGCCCTCATATTGCTTATAACTGCTCTCGACCAATTTATTGAGCGCATGTACCGCTACGAGATTAAGAAACATTCCATCACGCCTGAAACACACGGAATTGCCTTTGATGAGATTCATATTCCAGGCGTAAAAGACTCGCGACTTTACGGTTGGTGGATACCAGCCTCCCCTGACGCGCCGACGCTGATTTTAGTTCACGGTTGGGGACGCAATCTGTCCCGCATGATGCCTTATATTAGGGCATTGCATCCGCTGGGCTATAACTTGCTGACCTTTGACGCCCGCAACCATGGCAATAGTTCGTCTGAAAAACATCCCACGGTGGGGACTTTTTCAGAGGATGTCCTGGCCGTGGTGGATTTTATCGCCCAATCGGATTTGGCGTCTTCCCCCAGCATCGGCGTGGTTGGCCTCTCTATTGGCGGCGGAGCGGCCCTAAATGCCGCGGGCTGGGACACCCGCATCCAAAGCGTTATCACGGTGGGCGCATTATCCCATCCCAAAGAAGTGATGAAACTAGAATTTCAGAAAAGGAATACCCCAAGCTTCATTCCCCAGCTCCTTTTCGGTTATATGCGGCTGCGCTTTGGGATGAATTTTGACAAAATAGCCCCTATTAACAACATCCCGAATGCCAACGCGCAAATTCTCTTGATCCATGGCGATAAAGATGAGACCATCCCGCTCGCTCAGGGGCAGGCACTCGCTAAGGCTGGCAATCCCGCGCGAACCCGCTTATGGGTTGTCCCCGGCAAGGGACATAGCAACTGCAATACCCATCCCCAATTTTGGGATGAAGTGAGCAGATTCCTAGAAGAGACACTGCCCATTTCCTGAACTTATTTCACACTGGAGTAAAAAATGACCCAAACATACGACGACAGATCTGTTTCAAAAGTAGAAGTAAGCGGCGCCGAAGCTCGGCACTACGACTTTTTCATGAACACCATCACCGTTGGTACCTATCCATTTTTCATCCGCAAAGCCATTCGAGAAATGGAAATTCAACCCGGCCATGAAATTTTAGTCCTGGGATGTGGCACAGGGCGCAACTTGGCTCTCATGGACAAGCACCTCAACGGGGAGGGGCGCATTGTCGGCCTGGACATTGGGCCAGAAATGCTAGCACAATCTCAACGCCGGTTCGCTGATGTTCCTCACGTCACTATCAAAGATCAGCGCATTGACGAGCCACTGCCCTACGAAAATGAATTCGATAAAGTCTTCATTTCCTTTGTGCTGCATGGATTCATTCAAGAAGACCGCGAGAAAATTATCGCCAACGCCCAGCGTGCCCTGCGTCCCGGCGGCGAGTTCATCATTCTGGACTATAACGAATTCGACCTGGAACACGCTTCCCTGCTGGTGCGTTTTGCTTTCAAAATGGAATGTCCTCTGGCGACCGATTTCATAGGGCGGGACTTACAAGCTATCCTGCGGGAACAAGGTTTTGACGAATTCCGCGTTCATCCGCACTATTTGGGTTACGTGCGGCTGCTGGCAGCACGCAAAGCCGAGTAATCTTTCTCTAAGAGACTCATTTATGTCTAAAAAATCCATGAAAATTACAAGATTTTGGAAATTCTATTTTTGGCCGGTTCTTTGGCTTTTTGTATTTATCCCTGCTTTTATATGGCCGGTATCGCTGAACGGAATCTGGATCATCGTGTCGAGAATCGTGGGAATAATGCTGCTTTTCTACGCTTTATTTCTAACCAGTACAGGCGGAAGATCACTGGCCCGCTTTGGACACCTTGAAGCGCACGAAACATTTTGGCCGGATAAATTCACCGAGTTCGGCATCTTCAAGTGCATGAGACACCCCATGCACCTCGGATTGGCGGTTTTTCCCCTGGCGATTGCTTTGACAAGCGGCCTGGTTTTGGCAATCTGCGGCGCGGGATGGGGCATTGCCGGCGCATTGTGGTTTGTCATCCAGGTTGAGGAAAAGGATACCCTTGAAAGATACGGGCAAACATACAGTGATTACATGCAAAGAGTGCCTCCTTTTTCTCTGAAACCAGCGTGCATAAAAGCGGGATTGAAAATATGGCGGTCGCGGTGAGTTTTTTAGGTTCTTCAGGAAATAGCTAAAAATCTAACATCAGAGCGTGTATCTACATCTAAAATTGTACTAGCTGCCCGACAGTTTTAATTTGGACACGGATTGACACTGATTGACACTGATTTTCACGGATTCTTTTTTGTTTTTTTCACAGAAAAATCCGCCTTAGCGCAGCGGCATCCGTGTTCATCCGTGTCCGAAAAAAGTTTTTCAGCATAAGTGTCATGTGGCTAGAAATTGTATAATTAACAAACTTGGAGCAATTATGCTAAATTCTATCGATATTTTTTCCGCCGCGGATTCAGCCGACTCCGCCAAAGCGCGTCAACAAGGCCTCGCTTTCATTGACGGCTCTATTCCCGGCTACGCCCTGCTGATGGGCGATGACATTAACCAAGCTTTACCCATTCTCGAAGCGTTGACCCAGCGGCAAATTATGGTCTTTGTAGTCGAAGAAACGCTCCAAAACGCCTTGCAAGACGCTGGGGTGGCCTTAGGCTGGGATACTCACGTTATCCCTCTCTCTATGCCCAAATCTCTGGGATGTATTGCCCGCGTGGCGCAGACCTTTGGGAATATTAACACGGAGGCGGAAACCCTAACCTACGCTCGTGAGCGATTGCTGGGATTCACCATCCTGGCGGGGAATCCCAGCCCTGAGCGGCTAGACCTGGCCCAACGCGCCCTCTCCCTGGGGTGTCCCCTCCTCACCACGGGCGAGGTGCCCCTCCTCGCAGGGGAATGGCAAATCCCACCCACGGGCAACATCCCTCCCGGCGACATCGTCCAACTGGGTATCGAAGAGCGGGGGATGAGGATTAACGTCCCCATTCCCGCTCTCCCCGTCACCTATAGTGATGATTTTGCCGGCCAGATGGTGAGAGAGGACGCCTGTGGGGCATGCCTATCTGGTGTGGAACTGGTCGTTACGGGAGAATCTCCCACAGACGAGGAAATCACCATCCTCGGACCAGACGTGGACTCCCTCACCGGGAAAGATTTTGCCCTTTTGATAGAAGTCAGCGGGCGGGAAATGAAATCTGACTTTGAACCAGTTGTAGAACGTGAAATCGAGGTCATTCTCAGCAAAATAGACGGTGTCATGCACCGTGGACAGCGCGACATGGTGACTTTGAACATCAGCCAAAAAGCCATTGACAAGGGATTGACTTTGCGGCACCTAGGCGAAATTTTACACGCCCAAATACACAATGAATTCGGGATGATTCTCAGCCGTGTTCAAGTGACCGTTATTACCGAAAAATCTGAAATCACGGCTATTCGAGAACAAGCAGAGGTCATTTACCAAAAACGCGACAGCCGCCTGAATGATTTGACAGATGAAGATGTGGATGTATTTTATACCTGCAACTCTTGCCAAACCATCGCCGAGGGGCATTTGTGCGTTATCAGCCCCGAACGTCCCGGCGTGTGTGGAGCAGTAGACTGGATGGATGCTCGCGCGGCGGTCAGCATTAACCCGCATGGACACAACAAAGAGGTCGCCAAAGAGGGACTCATAGACGCCAAACTTGGCCAATGGGAGAGCGTCAACCAAATTGTAAAAAAAGAAACCGGCGGCGCGATTACAGCTTTTAGCCTTTACAGCCTTATGCAAGACCCCGGCACAGCCTGCGGAGATTTTGAGGCTATCACAGCCATGCTCCCGGTTTCTAACGGCGTGATGGTTTTTGATATTTCTTACAAAGAAATGACACCCATTGGCATGGATTGGACTATGCTCTCCGAAATGATTGGCGCAGGTGCGCCCATGCCCGGCTTTTTAGGTCACAGTAAACGTGCCATACAGCGCGAGAAATTCATCTCTGCCGAGGGGGGCTGGCGCCGCATTGTGTGGATGAACCACTCCCTGCGGGAGGAGCTGCGCCCCGCGTTGGAAGCTTTAGCATCTGCGGCTGGTGTTTCTGGCTTTGTAGATATGATCTCCACCGAGCAAAACGCCCTCTCAGAAGATGAGGTTATGGAGTATATGAGCGAGGTCGGGCATCCGGCTTTGAGTATGAATCCAATGATGTAGCAGTTAGGGAATCAGGGACTAGTGACCAGGGAACTAGGAATCAGTCACCATTGAGTGTGAAATTCCTGATCCCTAGTCACTGATACCTAGTACCTAACCCCCGGAGAACCAACATGACCAAAACAATTTACGGCGACCGCATTGGAAAAACTGCTGAACTCAAAATTGGTTGTTCGGCTACTATATTTGACTCTTCTAGGAATAAAATACTGCTCACCCGCCGCACCGACAACAATCGTTGGTGTCTACCGGGAGGCGGCGCTGACCCAGGCGAAAGCGTCACCGAAACGTGTGTGCGTGAAGTTTGGGAAGAAACCGGCCTGCGCGTTCAGGTACGCAAGCTAACCGGGGTTTACAGCAGCCCCAACGAAATCCTGGTATACCCGGACGGAAATAGATTCCAGACCATTGCCCTAAACTTCGATGTTGAAGTCGTGGGCGGAGAATTAACGACCAGCGAAGAAACATCAGAAATTGCTTATTTTTCTGTCGAGGAACTTGATGAAGTTGATTTGATGAACCGCCACCGCATACGCATAGCTGATGCTTTAGAGAATAAAACCGCGCCTTTTATTCGATGAATGTATAGAGTTCAGACTTCCGAAGTCTCTGAGATTTCGGAAGTCTAAACTCTAAAAAAATGTAACCGTTCACTCCCCCCTAATAAAAAAGCGTTGATGTGTCACTCTGAGTGAACGTGTCCTAGCAGCATACGCTAGGCTAGTGAACGAAGAGTCTCCCTCTCGTAAGCGCAGGAGATTCTTC
>QMOK01000022.1 GCA_003648195.1 Chloroflexota bacterium
ATCCAATATCTAATATCCAATATCCAACTATGACCACAATCCTTTTTACCGCCCCCTACATGATACCCTTTCTTGACCGCTTTCGCCCTGTTCTAGAAAGTTACGGTCTAGACATCATCGTCCCAGACGTGGAAGAACGCATGGAAGAAGCCGACCTCCTGGAATATGCCGGAGAATTTGACGGCACAATCTGCGGGGATGACCGCTATACGGCCCGCGTCCTGGAAGCTTGCACCCCGCGCTTGAAAGTGATTTCCAAATGGGGGACGGGGATTGATTCCATTGACCAAGAGGCCTGCCAGCGGTTAAGCGTGATGATTGGCAACACGCCTAACGCTTTCACATTGCCTGTTTCGGATTCTGTTTTGGGCTACATTTTAGCCTTTTCCCGCCGTCAGCCTTGGATGGATAAGGCCGTGAAAAGTGGCGCGTGGCAAAAAATCCCTGGGCGTTCTCTCAGTGAGTGTACCCTGGGCGTGATTGGCGTAGGAAACGTTGGCAAAGCCGTTCTTCGGCGTGCGAAAGCCTTTGGCATGGAGCTGCTGGGGAACGACATTCGCGAGATTGAGCCTGACTTTGTGGCTGAGAATCGGGTAGAGATGACGTCTCTAGAAGACCTGCTCGCCCGCGCTGATTTTGTGAGTGTGAATTGTGACCTCAACCCCACCAGCCAACATTTAATTAATGCAGAAACATTATCCCTAATGAAAGCTGAAGCCATTTTGATTAACACCGCCCGCGGACCAATTGTAGACGAGAAAGCCTTGATAACAGTCTTAGAAGACGAGCAAATCGCAGGCGCAGCCCTGGATGTTTTCGAGGTTGAGCCGCTGGGGAATGGCAACCCGCTCAAGATCTTTGATAACGTTCTCTTGGCTCCGCATAACGCCAATTCCAGCCCATCCGCCTGGGAACGGGTACACTGGAACACAATCCGCAACTTGCTGGTGGGGTTAAACATTCCCCACGAGGATTTGACATCCCATGAATGAAAAAAATAATCAAAAATATGTCTTAATCACCGGAGTAGCCGGTGGAATTGGCCGGGCTACGGCGCAGAGTTTTGCTGAACACGGCTGGGGCGTGATAGGCATTGACCGCGCATCTTTCGAAGAAAATTTCCCCGAAAATGGAGCTTTTATCCAGGCTGATGTTTCTTGCGAGGAAGATTGGAGTGATATTTTTAGCCGGGTGGCGGTTATTACGGAGCATTTGGATGCTTTGGTGAATAACGCTGCTGTGCAAGTTACTAAACCCATTTTAGAGACGTCTGTAGAGGAATGGGACAGGGTGATGGATGCTAATTTGCGGGCGGTGTTCTTGAGCGCAAAATTGGCGCATCCGCTTTTGAAGGCTGGTGGAGGCGGGGCAATTGTCAATGTTTCTTCTGTACACGCGGTGGCGACTTCCAAGAATATTGCCGCTTACGCCGCCAGTAAAGGCGGATTGCTGGCCCTGACGCGAGCGATGGCGATTGAGTTTGCTGCCGATAACATTCGCGTGAACGCCATTTTGCCTGGCGCGGTGGATACTCCCATGCTGCGGGCGGGGATGAATCGCGACCACGCCGGAGATGGGACTATTACCCAACGCCTGGAAAATTTAGCCCGCAAGACCGTGAGCGGCAAGATTGGAATCCCACGCGAGATTGCTCAAGCAATCTATTTTTTGGCCGATGAGACCCAGTCTTCGTTTATGACCGGGCAGCCCATGATAGTTGACGGCGGCGCGACCGCGCGGTTGAGTACGGAGTAAAATACAAACTATGCCTTTACGTCAGACAATAAAGAGTATTTTTCCACCTCCGCTTTGGAGTCTCATCAGCGATATGCGTAATGCCCTCGAACGCGCGTCCCAGTGGCCTTTGGCGACTTTTCACCCTTGGCGCAGGGAGAGCATTCGACGTTTGGCCGCCCTGAAAGATATTCATAAAGGCGAACGATGCTTCATCATCGGGAATGGTCCCAGCCTCAAAAATACCGATATTTCCAAACTTAAAGATGAGTACACCTTTGGGATGAACCGCATTTACCTCGCTTTCCCAGATTGGGGCTTTCAGACATCCTACTTGGCTTCGGTCAATAGCTTGGTAATTGAACAATGTTACAAGGATTTTCAACAGTTGGAGATTCCAAAATTCTTCTCCTGGCGGTCGCGTGATTTGCTCTACCCAGATGGCGGAGAGCCTGACGCGCACACTCACTTTTTGCACACCTCCTACGAAGGCCCCAAATTCGCCCAGGATGCCGCAGGACGTTTATGGGAAGGAGCCACTGTCACCTACGTCTGCCTGCAATTGGCTTTTCACATGGGATTTGAGAAAGCCATTCTCATTGGCGTTGACCACAGCTTTGCCACTAAAGGTAAAGCCAACAAAACCATCGTCTCTCAAGGCGATGACCCCAATCACTTTAGCGCGAAATATTTTGGGAAAGGATTTAAATGGCAATTGCCCGACTTGGATACCTCTGAATTAGCCTATCTCCGAGCACGTCAGGCATATGAGAATGTTGGCCGTCAAGTTATAGACGCTACTGTTGGCGGTAAATTGACTATATTCCCCAAAGTTGAATATGATACTTTGTTTGAGTGATAAATTATTCCGAACCTGAGTCTTGTAGATATGATGAACAAACAAGAAACCAACGCAATTTTCGGTATCTCTTCTTTTTGGGTCATGGCAATTTTGATTGCCATTTTGGTCTGCGGATTTGCTGTCCGCCTTTTTGACCTTA
Organism: Chloroflexota bacterium; assembly: GCA_003648195.1. Lineage (GTDB taxonomy): Bacteria > Chloroflexota > Anaerolineae > Anaerolineales > UBA11858 > B10-G9. The sequence continues at coordinate 2,736 of QMOK01000022.1, forward strand.
CCGACCCACCCTTAGATTACGCTGCTACCCGGCAGTTACGCGCGGCTCTGATTGCGCGTGGAATGTACTATAAAAATAACCAAACCGCGCCCGACTGGCAAAGAGAGATGGCTATTGCCCAAGGTCAACGCCCTATAATTGAACCGCCCATCGTAGAGTTCATTACCGCCAGAACGTATCAGCTTGTAGGCGGCGAATATGTTTGGATAGCGCGTATTTATACCTCTCTGTTTTGGGTTCTTGGCGGCGCAGCCCTCTTTTTATTAGTGCAAGAGATGCTCTCTACGGATGGAGCAATCATCGCGCTTACCTATTATTTATTTAACCCATTTGGTATTGTCGTGAGCAGGAGTTTCCAACCCGAATCATTGATGGTAGCCCTCATCGTTCTATCTTGGTGGGTTTTCTATCGCTGGCACCGCGCTCGAACTTGGAAGTGGGCCATTATTGCGGGTTTTGTTGTCGGAGTGACCATATTCGTAAAATTTACATCTGTTTTCTTCCTTTTTGGAGGAATGGCAATTGTGGTCTTGCTGAGCAAAAAAATCAAAGAGATCATCCGTGACGCGCAAATGTGGGTATTAGTTTTGTTGTCGGCTTTGCCCACCTTGCTCTATACTGTTTATGGAATTTTGATAACCGGCGCTTTGACAGAGCAATTTCAGGGCCGATTTTTCCCGCAGTTATGGAGCGACCTAAACTTTTATGCGCAATGGAAAAATGGGCTTGCAATGGTATCTGGGCGAGACTTTGTTTTACTGGCGGGGCTAATAGGTTTATTCTTCATCAGAGACAGGGTGAAATTGAGCTTTCTTTTAGCTATTTGGGTTGGATACATCATCTACGGCTTTGGATTCTCATACCACTTTATGACCCACCGCTACTATCACCTTCCCGTTATTCCATTGTTAGCTATTTCTATAGGAGCTTTGGCGGAATATATCTTTCAATGGGTTAGAAAATTCAAATTGCAGAGCCTTGCCAGAGTTGGTCTTTTGGCAGTCGTTTTACTAGGGCTAGGAGGGGGCTATTATAAATTACACGAAAAAGACTACCGCAATGAACCAGCTTGGTATAAAGAAGTAGCTAGTTATGTAGGGCGCGATGTCAAAGTTGTCGTGCTATCTCAAGACTACGGCTTTCGAATTCAATATTATGGCTGGATAAAACCCAGAGTCTGGTTAGGAACAAAAGACATGGAACATTCCGCGCTTCAAGGAGCTGAGATAGACCCATTCACTGAACGTTTCGCCAAATATACTACAGGTTACGACTACTTTTTGGTCACCCGCCTGAACGAACTTGCGCGCCAAAAAGACCTCCACGACGAGCTGTACAACAATTACACCATTTATAAAGAAGGCAGCGGCTACGTCATCTTTGATTTGAAAAACCCTCTCGAATAACCATGCCCCATCCACTGGTTTCTATTATCACCCCCTCCTATAATCAAGCCCGTTTCCTGGAAGACACGCTGCAATCTGTCCTCCGGCAAAATTACCCGCACCTAGAGTACATAGTGGTGGATGGCGGCTCTACAGATGGCAGCGCGGAAATCATCAAGCGTTACGCCGATCACCTAGCGTGGTGGGTCTCTGAACCCGACAAAGGGCAGGCAGATGCCATCAACAAAGGCTTTCGGCGGGCTGCGGGCGAGATTGTGGCCTGGCTCAACTCTGATGACCTGTACTTGCCCAACGCCATCACCGAGGCCGTGGAAGTTTTTCAAGCGCACCCAGGCGCGGGCATGGTCTTCGGGGACGCGGTTTCCTCAGACGCGGAAGGCCATTTACTAAATCATCTCCCCGCCGGCAATTTACAATTAATCAATCTGCTGCGCTTCCAAATCATTACTCAACCCGCGGTCTTTATGCGCCGCTCGTTGTTAGAAAAGGTGAACTACCTAGACCCCAGCTACCACTTTTTTTTGGATCATCATTTGTGGATACGCATGGCTCGGGAAGCGGAAATTGTTCACCAGGAGCGAACCTGGGCAGTCTCTCGTTACCACGCGGACGCCAAAAATGTTTATATGGCAGATAAATGCGGAGAGGAGGCCTATCGTATTCTAGCGTGGGCAGAATCCCAAGACGATTTAGCCGCCATCATGCGGGAAAACCCTCGCTGTATCTGGGCGGGAGCGCACAAAATTAACGCTAGATACCTTCTGGATGGTGGGTTGGCGTGGCCCGCATTCAAGGGATATATTAAAGCCTCGGTGACCTGTCCCTCGCTCCTGGCGAGTTTTTGGCATCGGCTTTTGTTTGCTGGCCTAAGCCTGCTGGGAGGCGGTTTCCTAGCCAAATGGTATTACGCCCTGAAGAAGCAACGCGCTCCCCGTTTTGAGACACCCACCCCCCTGGAAGATTGGCCGGGGATTAAGCTAGACGCTTGAGTTGACACCCACCGTTCACTATGTCCCTACCTTTAGTTTCCATCGTCACCCCTTCTTATAACCAGGCGCATTTCTTAGAGGCCACTATCCGCTCGGTCATCGCCCAAGATTATCCCCGCGTGGAGTACATTATAGTGGATGGCGGCTCAACAGATGGCAGCGTGGACGTAATCCGGCAATATGAAGAACACTTGGCGGCCTGGGTCTCAGAGCCGGATGACGGGCAGACAGACGCTATTAACAAGGGTTTTGCCATGGCGCACGGAGATATTTTGGCCTGGCTCAACTCGGATGATGTTTATCAACCCTGTGCTGTTTCAGAAGCCGTGGCCTTTTTGGGTGAACACCCCGAAGTAGGAATGGTGTATGGGGATACAAATTTCATAGACGAGGAAGGGCGGACGTTAGGAAAATTCAACGCTCGGCAAACCAGTTACCAACGCTTGCGGCGTGGTGGAGTATATATTCCCCAGCCGGCCTCATTTTGGCGGGCTTCGCTTTGGGAAGCGGTGGGGCCATTAGACCCCTCATTTTATTTCGCCATGGATTATGATTTATGGGTGCGTTTCGCTAAGGTGGCAGAGTTGCGCTACGTGCCGCGTTTGTGGGCTAATTTCAGGGTTTATCAGAACGCAAAATCGTTTGCCGCTGATGACCAATGCTGGCCTGAGATGCTGCGCGTTCACAGGCGTGAGGGGGGTGGTTGGTTTTCACCTTTTATGGCAAAATATATCCTCAGAAAAATACTGGCTTCACCTTGGAATTGGATAAAGCGGAGAAGGCTTAGAATGAGGTAATGAGGAACTAGAGCATTAGGGTGACGGGTAAAAAAAAATGGTGACTACCAAACTACCCAACTACCAGGTGCAACGCACTGAACTACAAGTGCAGCGCACCCAACTACCAAACTATCCAGGTGCAGCGCACTGAACTACAAGTGCAGCGCACCCAACTACCAAACTGGAAATTACTATGCAAACTTGGAGTTTTAGAGACGAAATTCTACGTATGACGCGCCAATGGTATGTTGTGTTGGCTTTTATTATTGTAGGCGGGTTGCTGGGCTATGGCGGCACGTATCTCTTCCCCGCTCCTTGCCGTGTTACAGCAGACCTTTATGTAGGTATTGACGTTATTCGTGTAGGCGAAATGGCGCACGTTATCCCTTTGGCAGAACACGAACCTTTGAATTTGGACGATTACAAGAATTGGCAATTGAAGCAAGTTGCAGATGTGGTTTCTTCTGAAAAAGTGTTGGCAAAAACCCTAGAATCGCTCCGCGCGCGGGACGCGTACTGGAACCAGCTTGAAATTGCAGACTTTAAAGCGCTCTTAGATATTTACTGGTACGATGCGGGAACTTGGCAATTAGAGGCGATTCACCCCCAGGCGAAGTACGCTGCCCAGGCTGCTGAAATATGGCGAAACACAGGCTACGCCTACATAGAGGAGCTTTTGGTATTCGCCGAACGCGCCACAGCCCTAGACGCCGAGCTGCAATCCTCCAATACCAGCATTGGCATTGTCGAAGAACGAATTGCCAGCCTGGAAGAGGGAACAGTCCTAGAAGAAGCCCAAGCAGAGCTATCTGTGCTGACCGCGAAACGAGAAGAAATCCTAGAAGAATATCACCAGGCCCAAGATGATAGTTTAGGCCTGTCGGCGAATTTATACCTTGAACCCAGCACAGGCCATTCTCAATGCGAGCGCGTACGCTCCACCGGTACGGTGACCTTGGCATCGGGTGCAATTGGCTTTTTGGCTTGGGTGCTTGTAGCGTTCCTCCGCGCCCGAAAAAAGGAGGACGCTAATGCTGTCTAAACGTCTTTCTCTCGCTCGGAAGATAGTTTGGGCTTTGTTCCTGGTCAGTTTGCCGGTGAGCAGTTTTCCTTATTTCCCCGCAAGTTTGGGCGGAGGAGACGCTAGCGTTCGCCCTTTGCTTGTTTATCCGCTGCTTATATTGGTCTTGGCCGTCACATTTCCCGCTTTGTGGAAACGCCCCCTCCCGCGCGTCTGGCTTCCCTTTTTCGCTTTCGTGACCCTCGCCGTAATCTCTTCCTTGCTGCCGTTCATAAGGGGAGACATCTCGCATCTAAAGGAAGTTTCTATTGCCCCGCGCGTTGTTCGCTCCCTAATTACTCTCGCTCTGGCGGGAGCCATCTACCTGACGGTTTCTCTCGTCCCCAGAGACAAAAACGAACTGCGTTTCACGCTGCAATGGTTCTACGTGGGATTGGGCGTGGCGTTGTTTTGGGGGTCTTTGCAAATTCTATACGTCCTCGACATCATCCCTAATTGGCTTCAAATTATGCGCGGGATGCAGCACTATATCTCCGATTCTAGGTTGTCCCCCAGCCGCGTTTCTGGGATGGCTCTTGAGCCAAGCTGGTTTGCCGATCAATTGGCCGCTTTGTGGCTTCCCTGGATATTGGGAGCGGTGCTGACAGATTACACGGTTTTCAAATGGCGCTGGCGATGGGTGACAATTGAAAAAATACTCTTCGTATGGATGAGCGGAGTCTTGCTCTTCACCCTCTCACGGGCTGGCTTGGGAGTGGCAGTCGCCGTTATTGGAGCGGGAGTGCTCTTCTTCCGGCGAAAACCAGCCCCCGCCCAAGAGCAGCCTAAACCCAAACGCTGGTGGGAGCGTATCCGAGCCGCTTTTGCCAACCTTCCCGGCCCGGCGCGAAGCGTCATCACCGCGGGCAGCATTTTATTAGTTATAGCGGCCTTATTTTTCACCGTTGGCACACAAAGCAATTACATCTCACGCATGTGGGAATATGCGCCTTTTTCTGGTAACAATACTTTACAAGGCTATTTCAGGTATATCGGTTTTGGCCCCCGTTTTGTTTATTGGGAAACCGCCTACCGAGTGTTTAACCATTACCCTCTCTTTGGGGTGGGATTGGGAAATTTCACATTCCATTTTATAGACATGATGCCCGGCGTCCAGGTTGGGTATATGCCAGAACTGCTGCGAAGGCTTGTACCCCGGGTTGGGCGGGTAATCACCTCTAAAAACTTCTTCGCCCATCTCCTGGCCGAAACCGGATTTGTAGGAACGGCTGTTTTCGTGACCTTTCTGGTCATGTTGGCGGGAGGCGCGTTTTATTTGTGGCGCTCAAATGAAAAAGAAGAAAGATATTGGGGCACAGCGGCTCTAATAGGAATTGTGGCTTTTGTGGTTGACACCTTTTCTTATGATTCTTTTGCTGTTCCCAACCCTTGGATTGTGTTTGGATTTATTACCGCAGCGGCAAAGGTTTTTATACGCCCGCGCAGCACATCTAAAAAAGAATAAACAAGACCTTTGGGGTTTGCATGTATAAAACTTGTGCACACAAAGCGAGATAAATCTCGCATTACGTTTCGTAGCGCGACATTTATGTCGCCTTGCACGTTTTGTATAGATGAACCAAAATTTAAAATGTTTCACCCCATTCAAGGCCGTAAATTAAATAGGAGTCATTCTCGTGAAAAATCGTAACGTAATCATAGGATTAATTGTTGGTATTTTGGTCATTCTTTGTTGTTGTATGGCTGCTTGCGGAGCAATTGCTTATTATGGCCTGAGTTCCGCCCCCTCGGAAGTGGAAGAAGTTGTCGTGACCATTATTTCGCCCACTGAAGAAACTTCACTCCCAGAGATTCCCACCGCCACCGTCTCTGTTGAGGTTATCGAAGAAAACGAAATCAAAGTTCCAGAGGAAACAGAACACGAAACCGTAAACACCCTAAAAAACGAAGAAGTCCCAGTCAATGATCCCATAGAATTGGCCGAACGTCTGGGTGGAGAAGAAAATATTCCCACCACCAAACCGGTAGAAGACCTTAATCGCGAAGTCGGCGAAAGAGAAACCTTTTGGGTGACAAATGTGGATACCTCAGAGAATTTTCAAGTCGAAACCATCCTAGAAGCTGTAACCGACCACCTCTATTTTTGGATAGAAGATGGCGTTAAGTTTTCCAGACGCGACCTAGACAAATTAGCACAAACCTTTGAAACCAAAATTTACCCCACCGATCGCGAGTTCTTCGGCTCCGAGTGGTCACCAGGCGTAGATAACGACCCGCACATTTACATCATCTACGCTTCTGGGTTAGGCTCAAATTTGGCGGGATACTTTTCCTCTGTCGATGAATACCCGCCCCAGGCCCATGAATACTCCAACTCCCACGAGACCTTTATGCTCAACTCTGACACGAGCGGGCTTGGCGAAACGTATACCTACGGCGTGTTGGCGCATGAATTCCAGCACATGATCCATTGGTACTGGGACCGCAACGAGACCTCCTGGCTCAATGAGGGATTTTCCGAACTAGCTGCATTCCTAAATGGGTACTACAGCGGAGGCTTTGCCACTACCTATGCCCAAAACCCCGACCTGCAACTCAACGATTGGCCCAACGACCCCTCAAAAACCACTCCCCACTATGGATCAAGTTTTCTCTTTGTGGCCTACTTCTTAGACCGCTTCGGGAGCGCCGCAACCCAAGCCTTGGTATCTCACGAAATGAACGGCATGTCGAGCATTGATGCCCTAAACCTCACTGACCCGGTCAACGGGGAAAGCTTTGGCGCGGACGAGATTTTCATAGACTGGGCAATTACCAATTACCTCCAAAGTGAATATTCCCTCACTGGCAGATACAACTACAACGACTATGAAAATGCCCCTCGTTTTAGAGCCACCGAAGAAATTTCAGATTGTCCCGCATCCGAACAAAAACGCACCGTTCACCAATATGGAGTAGATTACATCAGCCTCACCTGCCCCGGTGATTATGTTTTGCGGTTTGACGGAGAAGAAGAGGTCAGTGTTCTCCCCGCCAACCCCCATTCGGGCAATTTTGCTTACTGGTCAAATAAAGGCGACCACTCAGACATGACCCTCGACAAAACATTCGACTTCACCGAATATGATGCTCCCCTCACGCTCACCTATTGGGTTTGGTACGACCTCGAAGAAGACTATGATTACCTTTACCTAGAAACCTCCACGGACGGCGAAAATTGGGTCATCATCCATACCCCTTCTGGCACAGACGAAGACCCGTCTGGGAATAGTTATGGCTGGGGATATAATGGTTTGTCAGGTGGAGATGGAAGCTGGATTCAAGAAAAGGTAGACTTGTCTCAATTCGCCGGACAGAAGGTGACAATCCGCTTTGAATATGTCACAGACGCGGCTGTTAATGGGGAAGGTCTGCTCCTGGACGATATTGCCATCCCCGAAACGGGGTACAGCACAGGTTTTGAGGTAGACGCCGGGGGATGGGTGGACGCCGGTTTCGTGCGTATCCAAAACGTCTTGCCCCAAACCTATCAGCTAGCTATCCTCCGCCTGGGCGATTCCCCTGAGGTTGAATACCTAACTCTTACGGCTGGCAACGAAATAGAAATTCCCCTCGCAATTGGCAACGGGAACGCCGATGAAGTAATATTAGTTGTGGCTGGCACAACAAGATTCACCCGCCAAGAGGCATCCTACAGTTTTTGGATAGAACAACAATAAAGAAGATGCAAAAGACACACTGAGAGGGGCATTTTTTACCCCGAAGCAGTCTTCCAGACTCTCTAGGAGATTGCTTTCAGCGGGAAAACACCGCTTCGCAATGACATGCCTGAGTAGTTACTATGAATCTTTTATTCACTCTGTCACTTTTGTGCCCGCTTAATTGATAGCTTATGAGAGAAAAATCACCCATAATTAACGTACCTCGTTTCGGCACCACAAAATAAAAAACCGAAACGTTGTTTGTATACCGCTGACGCTTTTAAAATAAGACACGATAGGAAAAATATGCGTAAAGTTGCCATTTTAGGAATTGGACAGATCCGTGTTGACGAACATTGGGATAAAACCCTGCTAGAAATGGCTGGAGAAGCTGTTTTCGCCGCCCTTAATGACGCTGGGCGAGACAGGGTAGAAGGCTTGTTCGTTGGTAATATGCTCGCTAGCCAACTAGACAAACAAAGCCATCTTGGAGCGTTGATAGCCGACTGGGTTGGCTTTCGCGGCATTGAGGCCATGACCGTAGAAGCAGCATGTGCCTCAGGGTCAATGGCCTTGCGGACGGGTGTAATGGCCGTTGCTTCTGGGATGTTGGATAGTGTTATAGCCGTTGGCGTAGAAAAAATGACTGACTCTCCTCCCCATGAAACCACCGCTGCGTTAGCTACTGCCGCTGACGCAGACTGGGAAGTTATTCATGGCATTACTTTTGTGGGTCTCAATGCTTTGCTTATGCGCCGCTATATGTACGAATACGGCTGGAAACATGAAGACTTTGCTCCTTTTTCGGTTAATGCCCATGCCAATGGAGCTAAAAATCCCTTTGCCCGCTTTCAAAGGCCTATCACGGTAGAAACATACAAAAAAGCTCCTATGATCTCCGACCCCGTCAATTTAATGGACTCTTCGCCAATTGGGGATGGGGCCGCCGCCGCTCTCATCGTTCCGGTGGATTCAATTCAAAAACGCGGTGGGCGTCCCTTGGTCACTATTGAAGGGTCAGCTTCGGCAATAGATGCCGTAGCTGTACACGACCGCCACGATCCTCTGTGGTTGTCCGCGGCGGAGAAATCATCTCAACGCGCTTACCGTCAGGCTGGCGTGGGGCCAAATGACATCGACTTCTTCGAAATTCACGATGCCTTTTCAATTATGTCGGCCTTGTCGCTGGAAGCTTGCGGATTCGCTGAACGAGGCCAGGGTCCGCGGTTAGCGTTGGATGGGGCAATCACGCCTCAGGGAAGCATTCCGCTTACAACTCTGGGTGGCCTCAAAGCGCGGGGGCATCCGGTTGGCGCTACGGGGATGTACCAAATTGTAGAGGTTGTTCAGCAATTGCGCGGCGAGGCTGGCGCGGCTCAGATTGATGGCGCAAAGATTGGTATGGCGCAAAATATCGGCGGCAGCGGTGCGACCATTGTGACGCATATTTTGAAGGCAAGGGGCTAGGAAACTACCCCCCTCCAAGTGCAGCGCACCCAACCACCGAATTACTCCTCTCCAGGTGCAATGCACTTTGAACTGCAAGTGCAGCGCACCTAACTACTAAACCAAGAAACTACTGAACTATGTCAAAATTCTATGTTGTATGGAAAGGTCGAAAGACCGGCGTTTTTAGTACCTGGGCTGAATGTTCTGCCCAGGTAAGCGGATATTCCGGAGCGAAGTACAAATCTTTTCCAAACAGAGCGTTCGCCGAAAAGGCTTTTCAGGGGGATTACGCTGATTATCAAGGCCAAAATGTTCAAAACCAAGCGTGGCTCTTCGCGGTTAATGGCCCCAAACTTGACACCTGTTCGGTTGACGCCGCCTGTTCGGGGAATCCGGGTACGGTGGAGTATCGCGGCGTTCGTACTGAGACAGGGGCGGAAATATTTCGACAAGGGCCATTTGCTCACGGCACAAATAACATAGGCGAATTTTTGGCTCTGGTTCACGCTTTGGCACTTTTCAAAAAACAAGGAGACCCCATCACAATTTACTCCGACTCGAAAATAGCTATGGGATGGGTGCGTAAGAAGAAATGTGGCACTAATCTCAGTCCCAGCGGAAAAAACGCTAAATTATTTGAATTAATAAAGAAAGCCGAAAACTGGTTAAGAGAAAACGAATACCCGAATAAAATCATCAAATGGGATACAGAAGCCTGGGGCGAAATCCCCGCAGACTTTGGAAGGAAGTAAGGAGAGCCTAATTTCTCCCCCTTCTTTCACTTCATAGCCGAATACTTGCCAGGGAAAAACAAATTTAAGCCGAACTACTCCTTGCGTTGCTTCAAAAAATCATCTACAATTCCAGTACCCCTTTAAATGCCCTCACGGGAGGAAACATGTTTCTTACCCCCACATTCATGCGCTGGGCTCTCTTCATTTGTATAGCAGCCATGGATATATTGACCGCATTCTACCTGCGAAGACGAAAACTATCTCCCCGCGCTTACTTGGGATGGGGGTTACTTGCTCTATTTCTCCCCATCATTGGCCCCATTTTAGTCATTCTGTCTCAGCCTGGTCAGGCTAGGGAATATTAACTATGAAACAAGACCGCTTTCTACTTATTATCCTTATCTTCATTCTCCTTTTGACTGCAACCGCTGTTGGCGTATACCTCTTTCGCCAAGGAGAACAAACCTATCTGGCTGACACTACGCCCGAAAACATAGTTCGAAACTACGTCCTAGCTCTTCAGAAGCAAGACTATCAAAGAGCATATTCATATCTCCAAAAGAAAGAAAAAACTCCCACCTTTACCGATTTTCAAGAAACATTTTTCGAACAATACTCCTCCCTTTCCGAAACAGCTATCCAAATTACAGACACCACTATTTACGATAATAACCAAGCAACTCTAGAATTAATCGTTCTCCACGGCGGAGGCGCTCCATTCGGAAGCACCTGGAAAGAATACACCGCTGCCTTTTTGGTAAAAGAAGGCCAAACATGGAAAATTGCCCAATTCCCCACGCCTTACTGGGGTTGGAATTGGGATACTCAACCACCTCTTTACAGATGACATTCTCTGCCGTATTGCGCTTAAAAAGGGATAAAATGCCATGAAGACCATCCGCAGTTTATACACATACCTAATTACGCTTATCAGCCTAGAAGTAGTGACCTGGGGAATGATTAGACTGGCTCGCACCTTCACTAACCCTCAAATTGAAGGCAACGCGGGGCAACTAGCTGGAGCCTTGGCGCTCATCTTAGTGGGGCTGCCTATTTTTCTGCTTCATTGGTGGATGGCTCAACGCCAAGCCGCCGCGGAGGAAGAGGAACGATTTTGCATCATTAGAGCGATTTTCTTCTATGGCGCTTTCCTAGGCGCGTTGATTCCAATCATTCAAAACACACTCGCCCTGGTCAATCGCTTTCTCATAAACATATTCCAGCAACCATCTTACATGTCCATTTTCGGCGGGCGACAAATTTGGAGCGACAATCTCATTGCCATTTTCATGAACGCTTTGCTCGGCGGATATGTTTTTTACAGTCTGCAAAAAGATTGGGACGCGACACCACCCAACGACAACCTTTCCAATATTCGCCGACTAGCCCGCTACATTTTACTCATTTACGGTTTGGGAATGCTAGTTGGTGGCGTCCACGAAGTTATCCGCTACCTCTTTAGCTTTGCCAGAACCATCGGAGCAACCCCCCAAAATTGGCTGGCGAATGGATTAGCATTGCTAATAGTTGGCATACCGCTTTGGATTGTGGTTTGGCGCATTATTCAGCGTTCCCTTCAACACTTTTCCGAACGCACCGCGCTCCTTCGGCAAATTATACTCTTTCTCATCAGCCTGTTTAGCGCAGTAGGGATTTTAGTTCCCTTGGGGATAATCATAAAAATTCTGGTGGAAGTTATTTTCGGGGGACATCAAGCGTTTGGCGTGGTGTTGATGGAAATTGGAGAACCTCTGGCGTTGGCGCTCCCCCTAGGCGGGGTGTGGGCTTACTACAGTAGGGCTTTGTACCAAACATTTAACGCCGAGCCATTCCTCAAACGTGGTGACCTGTTCCGCAAACTTTATTATTACATCCTTTCCGCATTGGGGCTAATTGCTACATTAATTGGCTTGCAAATGCTATTTGCGTTCATAATAGACCTTAGCTTGCGGTCTACTGCCCTTTGGGGTGGACTATTGCGAGAACGCTTGGCCGCCGCCTTAGCCAGTTTGGTGGTAGGGCTTCCCATTTGGCTCTCAGCCTGGAAGTTGATGTTAGCAGATGTAGCCGAAAAGGGAGAAGCAGGCGAGCGTGCCCGCCGTTCTTTAGTGCGAAAAACGTACCTTTACATAGCTCTTTTTGTAGGCGTAATTGGCGCCATGATAAGTTCTGGATATGCGTCTTTTATTCTTTTCAAAGCCTTGTTGGGACAAGTAGAGCCTGATCTATTAGCCGAAGTTCTTACATCATTGAGCCAACTGCTTATCTTTGGCGGACTTTTGGCCTATCACCTAAGCTTGCTTCGCAGCGACAAGAAAATGGCTCAACGCTTTTTGTCCGATCTCCACGCCCAATTTCCAGTTTTGATTCTAACCACGCAAAACGGAGCATTTGCTTCACAAGCGGTCACCACGTTCCAGCGTGAAATGCCCTCCCTCCCTCTTGCTGTACACGCCATCGAGAACGGCGTCCCCGATGAAACCATGTCCCAGGCCCGAGCGGTGATCATTCCCGGAGATATTGTCGCTGAACCTAACGATGCTATCCGTGTTTGGCTGAAGAATTTTTCAGGACAGCGATTGGCAATACCCACTAGCGCAAAGAATTGGCACTGGTTATTTGGAAGCGGTCGCGGGCATTTGGCAATGATAAAACGGACTGTAAAGATCGTTCGTGAAATGGCCGAAGGAGATGAAATTTCATCTTCGAGAGATAGGTCTTCTTGGCAAAATATTCTCTACTTTTTTGGTGTATTGTTCAGTATTGAGCTTCTTTTTAGCCTGGTGTCGTTCCTGATGTCGCTAATTTTTGATTAATTTCTAAGTGCATGTTAAAATGTGCTTGGGTGGTAAAAAAGTGACAATCGTTGTATACTTTATGTACGTTGGTATTCTGAAAAGAAAAATCTGATAAAAAAGGGTTAACGCTATGAAGATATCTGTTTTACAAGAAAATTTAGCCCGCGGTTTAAGCATTGTTTCTCGAGCGGTTTCCCCTCGGAGCACATTGCCCGTGCTTTCTAATATTTTAGTTGCTACCGATGGGGCGCGTCTTCGCTTGTCGGCCACCAATTTAGAGTTGGGCATTACTTGTTGGATTAACGCGAAGATACTAGAAGAAGGGTCAACTACTGTGCCTTCCCGCACTTTTTCTGACCTCGTTAGCACTATGCCGCCTAAGCAAGCAGATATTGCCCTAGATGAAAGCACACAAACGTTGAACGTGAAATGTGGCTCGTTGAATACAGATATAAAATGTATTGACGCTCAAGAATTCCCACCTATGCCAACTCCTGACCTGGATTTTGGGATAGAGATTAACGTTGATGATCTTAAAGAGATGATTAACCAAGTTGGTTTTGCGGCATCTAGAGACGAAGCTCGTCCCGTTTTGACAGGGGTGTTGGTAACGGTAGAAAATGACGAAATTACCATGGCGGCTGCGGATGGTTTTCGACTTTCTGTGCGAACTGCTTCTCTCGCTTCAAGCGTGCAGAGATCTGTTGAAGCGGTGATTCCCGCCCGCGCGTTGGGAGAGTTGGCGCGTATTAGCGGTGATGGCAGTGAGGTTGTTACTATGTTCCTACCGCCGAATAGGGGACAGGTTATTTTCCGAACCAAAGATATAGAGTTGACTTCTCAAGTGATTGAGGATACTTTCCCTAATTACCGGCAAATTATTCCTCAGAGCTATAAAACTCGTACTATTCTCAACACTGTAGAGTTCCTAAAAGCTAGTAAGCAGGCCGAAATTTTTGCTAGAGAAGGGTCTTTGATAGCTCAGGTTAACATTACTCCCGGAAGCGAAGAAATGGTTCCTGGTGAAGTAGAAATATTAGGAGAATCAGAAGAAACTGGTTCTAGCCAATCTGTATTGGAATCTACTATAGAAGGGCCGGGAATGGCGATTTCATTTAATGTTCGCTACCTGCGAGAAGTCCTTGATGTTATCAAAACCCCCAATGTTGCCCTTGAAACAACACAATCTACCAGCCCCGGCGTAATTCGCCCCGTTGGGGAAGATAATTTCTTGCATGTTATTATGCCCATGCACCCAAGGGATTAAGCTGATGCGGCAGGTGCAACGCATCTTGGCGCATTACCTTTGCTAGCTTGGTAATATAAATTCAATCCCCGGTTTCTGCCAATGGAACCGGGTTTTCATTATCTACAACCTCTTTGCAACTCAGGTCATCTTTAAGGTGAAGCAATGGTATCCTTTACTTCTCAATACGATAGAGCTTTTCAAATTTATTTAGCTTTAGCGCAATACCCTATTCTTCAAACCCCCATTCGGGCGAAAATGCGTCAGGTCATATTCAATACAGGCGTTATTACGCTCAAGCAATTTGAGAATGAGACTCGCCGAAAAGCGCTTCAGTCACAAAAAAGAGAAGGCCTTGAAAATCCTTTTGGGCAAGAAACCGCCGAAGCATGGGAAATTAGGCTTTCGCGAGTGAGAAACTATCTCACAGATTTTTATTTTGGATACAATTTGCCCTATGAACGCTTCGAATCTATAGTCAAAGAAGTTCTTGCAGAAAGCATTGTAGACTTTCAAGGTATTTCGGTTTCTTTTAACCCTGAACTGGCGCCGGTAGAGATGCTTTTTGATTACGCTCAGGCAATTTCCAAGTTGCCTCATTCCGATATAGAAGCCCAACTTCCACATCTTCAAGAAATCATTGTGGTTCTGATTAGAAAAATAATTAGCGATCATTTGGCTTATATAAACATTGCCAAGGAATGGTTCAAAATTGAGGACTTGATAGAGATTCAACATCGCAAAATTGGATACGGGAAAATAGGCGGGAAAGCGGCAGGAATGCTTTTGGCTGCTCGAATTCTTCATACTGTGGCCGATGATGAAATCAAGTCTTCGCTAGAAATCCCTGCCTCTTATTATCTTGGAGCGGGCGTAATGTACACATTTATGTCCTATAATGACCTTTTGCCTTGGTCTAATCAAAAATATAAGTCGGCAGAAGATGTATGTTCCGAATATCCAAAAATTCAAGAAGAATATAGCCGGGGCGAATTCCCTCCAGATATTGCTGCCCGCTTGAGAAAGTTGCTTGAAAGTGTAGGAAACAAACCTCTCATTGTTCGCTCTTCAAGTCTTCTGGAAGATAGCTTCAACACCTCATTTGCGGGGAAATACGAGAGTGTTTTCTGCCCTAACCAAGGAACATTAGATGAAAATTTTCAAGCTCTGGTAAAAGGGATTGCACGCATTTATGCCAGCGCGGCTAACCCAGACGCCTTGTTCTATAGGCGGATACAAGGATTAATAGATTATGATGAGCGTTTGGCTGTTTTAATACAGGTAGTTCAAGGGAACAAATATGGAAAGTACTACTTGCCTCACACGGCAGGTGTGGGATTTAGCCGTAACTTGTACCGGTGGACGCCAAAAATAGAAACCAAGGCAGGTTTTTTACGTTTGGTTTGGGGATTAGGAACCCGGGCGGTGGACCGGTTAGGGAACGATTATCCTCGCTTAGTGGCTCTTAGCCATCCCGCGTTGCGTCCAGAAAAATCTCACAAAGATATGTTGCAATACACACAACACCAAGTTGATCTCATTAATTTGGAAGAAAATGAGTTTGAGACTCTCCCCATTCACGAGGTTCTCACATCCCGTTACCCCGTTTTACGCTACATAGCTCGGATAGACGAAGGCGGATATCTTGCACCTATTCGCAGTGCCCCCTTTGGCAAAGATCCAAAAGATTTCATCCTTACCTTTGACGAACTTCTTACGCAAACGCCATTCAGCAAACGAATGCAGACCATCTTAACCACTTTGGAGAAACATTACGGAACGCCGGTAGACACAGAATTTACCCTGCACATTTCACCCGCGGGAAATCTCAAAATATCTCTCCTTCAATGTCGCCCGCAAAGTCATTCAAAAGAACTAGAGGCCAATATTTCAGAAAAAATATCTCAAGAAGATATAGTTTTCACCTCCCAAATTATGATTCCACAAGGGAGTATTGATAAGATTAAATACGTATTGTTCATTCCCCCAGAACAGTATTTTTCTCTCTCCACCAATGCCGAGCGCTTCGCCGTGGGGCGGGCCGTGGGCCGAGTCAATGAGCGACTTGCTAACGATACGTTCATTTGCATTGGCCCTGGGAGATGGGGAACCAATAATCCAGACCTAGGCGTGCGCGTTAGTTATTCAGACATATACCATACCAGAGCGCTCATCGAGCTTTCGGGAAAAAGCATTGGAGTGGAATCATCCCCTTCTTTCGGAACCCACTTCTTTCAAGATTTAGTAGAAACTAACATCTTTCCTTTAGCAGTTTACCTAGATGACGAAGAAACAGTTTTCGATAGGGATTTCTTTTATCGAACAAAGAATGCTTTATTAGACATTGCTCCTCAAGAGAAACAATTTGTCAATATCATTCACTTAATTGACGTTAATGCTTTTCGCTCTGGGCATTTTCTCGAGCTAGTGATGTCCGATTCAGAAAAGAAAGCCCTCGCTTACCTTAAACCTATCATATGAAAAAATGGAGTTAGCATGGAAAAATTTGTTGCTGTGGCTGGAAATATCGGAGTGGGAAAAACAACTTTAGTAAAATGTCTCTGTGAGCGTTTGAAATGGACGCCATTTTTTGAGCCGCAAGGAGAAAATCCCTATTTAGCGGATTTTTACAAGGACATGCGAGCCTGGGCTTTCCATTCCCAAATGTTTTTCCTCACTAAACGCTTACGCGCCCATAAGAACTTGTTGTCACACCAAGGCTCTGTGATCCAAGACCGCAGCGTATACGAAGATGCTGGAATTTTCGCTCATAACCTCTACCAGCAAGGCCAAATTACTGAGCGAGATTACCAAACCTATCGGGAGCTTTATCAGGTGCTAATAGAGTTTTTGCCGCCTCCCGATTTGGTGATATATTTGCGGGCATCTGTTTCCACCCTCCATCACCGAATAGAAAAACGAGGAAGAGATTACGAGGAAGAAATTGACCTTGTCTATTTAAAGCAACTTAATAATTTATATGAAAGTTGGATAGATAATTTCCATTTATGCCCAGTTTTGATGGTTCCCGCAGATGATTTGGATTTTGTAGCTAATGGAAAACACTTGAATTTGATTATTAAAAAAGTACAGGAAAAACTAATGGGCAAAGAGGAAGTGATTTTTACTGAAAAAGAAGTTAACGGGGAATAATAACAAGAAAAAGCGTTGAGTTCTATTGCCTACTCACCTGTTTTGCCAATAAAAAAGGCTCTAGCTATATTGCTAGAGCCTTTACTTTTTTTAGAGCCAGCCGCGCAATTCCATGGCTTTTACGACTTTTGCAATTGCTACCATGTAAGCTGCATCGCGCATGTAAACATCTTCTTCCTTAGACATGTCCAAGACATCCTTGAAAGCCTTTGACATCTTCTCGTCTAATTTATTAAGCACTTCTTCTTCTGACCAATAGAAGTTCATATCATTCTGAACGCCTTCGAAATAAGAAACTGTCACGCCACCAGCGTTGCACAGGAAGTCAGGAATGACAAAAATTCCTTTCTCTTTGAGCACGGCGTCTGCTTCGAGTGTGGTAGGCCCATTAGCGCCTTCGGCCAGAATTTTGACTCGGTCGCTGATTTTTTGTACAGAGTCTTTGTTAACTTGTCCTTCCAACGCGGCGGGGATCAATACATCCACGTCTTTGGTAATCCAAGCTCCGCTATCTTCTATTACGTACCCTTGCTCTTCGGCTTTTTCCTTGTCGATTGTGCCGTATATGTCGGTAATAGTTTTTAGATATTTGGGATCAATTCCATCGGGGTGGCTAATTGTATAAGGTGTTCTATCTTCTCTATCCCAGTAAGATACACAAGCTACTTTCCCCCCCAGCTTCTCTATGAATCCAATAGCGGCGTACTGCGCTACGTTGCCAAAACCCTGAATAGCGGCCACCGACTTAGAAGAATCTATTCCTAAGTGTTTCATAGCTTCGCGGATGGCGAAAACTACGCCATAGCCTGTTGCTTCTGTTCGGCCTAGTGACCCGCCTCCCCCAACGGGTTTCCCTGTGATAACGCCGGGGGTGTATTCGCCCACTAATTTGGAGTATTCGTCCATCATCCAGCCCATCATTTGGGGATTGGTTCCCACGTCTGGGGCGGGGACATCTCGGCGCGGGCCAATGTTGCGGTAAATTTGGTCTATCCAACCTCGGCAAAGGTGTTCTTTTTCTGTCTCAGAAAGGGTAGAGGCGTCAACGGCAACGCCGCCTTTTCCGCCGCCTAGAGGAATATCGGCTACAGCGCATTTCCAGGTCATCCACATGGCCAGCGCACGCACTGTATCTAGCGTCTCGGAAGGGTGGAAGCGGATTCCGCCTTTAGATGGGCCGCGCACATCACTGTGTTGAACTCTGTATCCGTAAAAGACCTCTACAGAGCCATCGTCTTTTCGAACCGGGATTTGGAATTTGAATTCTCGGGTTGGTTGACGAAGCATAGCGCGTGCTTGCGGGGCTAGGTTTAGAAGTTCGGCAACATGATCAAATTGAGCTTGTGCCATTTTAAAAGCATTAAGTTGTTCAGTCATCAGAATCTCCTTACTAAAGTGTAATTGGTGTGAAGTATTTTGTACTTCTTTGGTATTTTGCAAACTAGTAGTTTTTACGTTTTCTGCGCTTCTTTTTCAAAAATATTATGTGACCAGATTAAGCATTTTGTGCTAGCGCTTTCTTTAATGCTGTTCCTAGTCTACGGATGCCTTCAATGATTGTTTCTTCTGGAGCATAGGAGAAGTTGAGCCTCATGGCGTTATGTCCGCCATCTTTGTTGGGGTAGAAGTTAACTCCTGGGACGTAGGCTACGTTTTCTTTCAATGCCCATTCATTGAAGAACTTCAGTGTGTCGATTGAAGTTGGCACACGCGCCCATAGGAACAGCCCTCCCTCTGGACGGGTCCAGCTGCAACCCTCGGGCCAGAATTCCGCCAAGGCATCCAGCATTGTATCCCGCCGTTTTTTGTAAACCGTACGCAAATTGTTAATGTGTGGTTTTAGTAATCCGCGCTGACAAATATCATTGATTATATATTGGGCAAAAGTGCCTGTATGCAGGTCGCAGCCTTGTTTGGCTTGCACGAAACGAGTCATGAGCGATGTTGGGCAAACGAGCCAGCCCAGACGCAGACCGGGGGATAGTGTCTTGGAGAATGTTCCTAAGTAGATTGTGCGTTCGGGGATTAAAGTGCAGATGGGTGGGACATCTTGCCCTTCGTATCTTAGTTTCCCGTAAGGGTCATCTTCCACAACAGGCAGATCAAGTTTTGTGGCAATTTCAGCTAGCTTTTGGCGTCTTTTCCACGGCAGGGTTGTGCCAGCGGGGTTGTGAAAGTTGGGGAGTACGTAGATGAATGCAGGCGGTTTTCCGCTGTCTTCTATTGCTTTTTCGTAAGCACGTTCTACTTCATCCACTACCATGCCTTCTTCGTCGAGGTTTATGGTGTGGAAGTTTGCCTGGTAAGCATTCCATGCCTGAATCGCCCCAAGGTAGGTGGGACTTCCGGTAAGAACATATTGACCAGGGTCAATAAGAACTTTGCCGAGCAAATCTAATGCTTGTTGAGAACCGTTTGTCAGGAGTACGTTTTCTTGTTTGACAGGTATGCCATATTTATGCATTTGATCGGCTAGAAATTTTCTGAGAGGTTTGTAACCTTCAGTGGAGCTGTATTGAAGAGCATTTTTGCCGTCATTTCGAATTACGTAGTTGCATGCTTCTTCTACCGCTCGTTCTGGGAAAAGTTCTGGCGCGGGGAGACCTCCTGCAAAAGATATCAGGTCAGGCTGCTGGGTTAGTTTGAGCAATTCGCGGATAGCCGAGCCTTTCATTTTACTTGTTCGCGTGGCTAAATGAGATTCCCATTCTAAGACAGGTATATCACGTTCGAAATCAAGGTTTAGGTTCATAGCTTATCTCCCGTTAAAGTAAGGTTAGGTTACGGTAACTTCAAATTCAAAAGTTTTCTAAAAACGTTGCGTATCCCAAAAACAAAAACCCATTTCAAAGTATATCATCTGAAATGGGTTACTTTTGCATTGATGATACCAAGCAGTATCATTCTAATAGCAAAGAGAATGTTTAGCAATAAAAAAGCTGCTAGGTGAAAAAGGGGGATACTCCGCTGAAAAGCACCTCCTTTAAACATCCTTGGGCAGGTAGCATAACTAGCACTACAAATCAATCGCAATCCTTAATTTATGAGTAAGTTTACCATTGCTGGTGGTGGCTAGAATGACATCATTTATTTTGTGACCACTACCTTATTGCTCTAACTTACAGGATGATATTTTAGCATTGGTAATGTTTGGTGTCTTAAGAAGGAAGTTATCTTTTGATAAGCCTTAAGTAATTTAGGGGACGGCGGCATAATTTTACGGTGGTTTATGGGAATGGTTCACCTCAAACTAGACACTAGTTGACATTTTTCCAAAACTTTATGTCATGGCGAACCTCCGTTTTCGCTGGTGTGCCGTTGGCAGGAGGTGCGGCAATCTTCCATATAGTTGGGGAGACTGCCACGTCACAAAAGACGTTCCTCGGCGACATAGTTGGGCACTTTGTTAAGTGCAACCCCGCTATTTTCTGAAGAACCATATTTTTCTGCTGTTAGTAAGAACTATTGAAAAACAAAAACTCATACTTGCTGAATAGCTAGTATTCTCCTATAATTATCCATAGTGAAAATTTAGATTACGCATAAATAGGATAACAGTAATGGACATCAGTCAACTACCTAATGCATTTCTGATTATAGAAAGTTCGAAAATCTTTATTATTGAAAAGTTTATAACTGTGATTGGAAGGCTGCCGAGTAACGACCTTGTCCTGTCTGACTCTCATGTCTCTCGTCAACATGCAGAGTTGCGATTCTCTCAGGGGCGTTTCTATCTCAAAGACCTCGATTCTACAGGCGGCACCTTTGTTAACGAGAAGAAAATTAGCGAATGTTGTCTATTCCCTGGAGATGTGATTACTTTAGCCAATGTTAACCTGGTCTTTGGCCAAGAAGAACTCCCCGGCGACGACGTAACTGACGGATACGACATTTCCTCAGAAGAAGAACAACAGCAAAAGTCAACTGACTTTCTAATTTAACGAAAAGCCATTCTGGGTATTCAATGACTTCCAATTTCTCATCGCAAATTCCTCCCCATACATTTCTCATTGTGAATGGGACACAAGTTTATCGCCTCACCAGAAAAACAATTAATATCGGACGCCATACTGATAACGATATTGTCGTTTCTGACCCGCATGTCTCTCGGCATCACACACAATTGCGGGCGGTCCAAGGTCATTTTGTTCTTTTTGACCTTGGTTCAACAGGAGGAACTTCTGTTAATGGAAGACGTGTTAGCCAACAAATACTCCAAGGGGGAGATATTATTTCCTTAGCGGGCGTTCCGCTTATTTTTGGTCAAGGACAAACGAAAGGTATGGATTCCTACATTGGTGATATGTCCAATGAG
>QMOK01000023.1 GCA_003648195.1 Chloroflexota bacterium
CCTGTTTTCCTAATTACTCATCACAAAGGATTCCCCATGTTCCCTAGAAGACGCCCACCCCTTCGCCGCCGCCCCAACCGTCGGCCTCAACAATCAAAAGCGCAACAAATTTTACAGCACGCTCACCACCTAATGGAAAATGAAGAATACGCCCAAGCCGCCAAAATATTTGAGCGTCTGGCCTATGGCGCTCGTCAACGCGGGATGCTTCGCCAAGCTCCCCGGCTTTTTCTTCAAGCGGGGCAAGCTTATCTTCTATCTAAAAATACCGAGAAAGGCAGTGAGCTAATTTGGAAAAGCCTAAAAATGCTCGCTCATGCACGGCGATGGCCCGCATTGCAGCGAACCGGTCAACGGGTTACGGGGGAGCTTATTGAGCATGGATACCCCGAACTCGCCCAGGAAATTGAGCGGTGGCTCCAAGAAACATTGCCAGAAAACATAGAAGATATTCGTCAACCAGGCCGCTTCCGCCAAGCCAAACCTCCCCAGCTCCCACTTAAATGCCCTTCTTGTGGCGGCCCTATTCGATCTGATGAGGTGGAGTGGGCAGATGCCACAACTGCCATTTGCCCTTATTGCGGCAGCGGCTTACGGGATGAAAAGTTCTGAAACAGGCTGAGTGCGTGGGGGATGGATTCGTTGGGGAATAGCAAATTGCCCGCACGCGGTCACCACGCCTAAACGTGATCGCTCCGCGGCTGGGGGATGGGTGGCACGCAAATAGCGGAGGTTTTCCCCATTCTCTGGCGATCACCATTTAGACATCAAACACTTGAAAATCGATATTTAGGGTAAAATGGTTAATGTAGTTGGTACTCGTTCATGTATCCTAATACGGAGAGTTAAAAATGAATAAAAAAAGTTTTCTTTATTTACTCTTAGGGTTGGTGTTGATGGGGGGATTTGCGGGATGTAAACTTTCGGGAGCATCAACGCCGACACCTTTTTCATATCCAACACCAGATATGACAATGACCGCTCTTTTCGCGCCTATGCAAACGGATTTGGCAACTTCTTTGCCGGGCTCGGCGGTGCCATCTTCCACTGCCGAACAGACCATTTCTACTCTTTTGCCAAGTGCCACTTTGCCGCCAACGCAGGTTATTCCTAGCGCAACGCCATTACCTACTGCTACACCGTTACCCACTTCAACGCCGTTGCCCACTTCAACGCCGCAGCCCACGGCCGTACCGCCCACATTTACGCCCTCTCCCACTATATCTTATATAGGCCCTGATATGCGACCTGGCGTCAGCATCACTGCTACACATTTTAGCGTTCCTCCTGTTATTAACGGTGACTTGTGGGATTGGAGCGAAATGTCGCATCCGGTGAATAACGTGGCCTATGGCGCGGGAAAAATTTCTTCAGCCGCTGACCTTTCGGGGACAGTGATGATAGGTTGGGATGCCACGTACCTATACCTTGGCGGTTGGGTGAAAGATGATAATTATGTTCAGAACGCAACTGGGAGAAATTTGTTCAAAGGGGATAGTTTAGAGATTTTATTAGATGTCAACGTTAGCAACGACTTCTATTTAGATAAACTCAGCGGCGATGATTATCAGTTGGGTATTTCTCCTGGTAAGTCTGCCCCGGGAAACGCCCCCGAAGCTTATTTATGGTACCCGCGCAATGTCGAAGGCTCGCGCTCTCAGGTTCAAATTAAAGCTATGGATACAGGCGAAGGCTACCAATTTGAGATTGCTTTGCCATGGAGCATGTTTGGTACTACGCCCCAGGCAGGTAATCATTATGGGTTTGGGTTTTCTATCTCTGATAACGACAAAGACGGGACAGCCGTTCAGCAAAGCATGGTTTCTAACTTGCCTTCTCGCGTCTTTACTCATCCCATGACGTGGGGCGATTTAACTTTGGGGCCGTAAACACGCCAGTTGACTCATTTGCAATATCTTCTACGTCAAAACCATTAACTCCCCGTTTGGGCACAAAAAAAGGCGGAACGTGTGCTATACACGTTCCGCCTCAGTTTTTTAAGAATAGGTTTGTTACTAGCTACCCGACAGTTTTAATTTGGACACGGATTGACACTGATTTCCACGGATTCTTTTTTGTTTTTTCACAGAAAAATCTGCGTTTTCCGTGTTTATCCGTGTCCGAAAAAAGTCTTTCATCATAAGTGTCGAGTAACTAGGTTTATTACTCAGTCTAAATAAGCCGCGAGTTTATCTTGAATACGCGGATTTCGCAACCGCCGCAGAGCCTGGGCTTCAATTTGTCGAATACGTTCTCGTGTGACACCCATCTTTTGACCAACCTCATTGAGAGTTAGAGTGCGCCCGCCATCCAGTCCATAACGCATTTCTAAAATGCGCGTTTCGCGCGGGGGAAGCTCAGAGAGCGCCTCGCGAAGATGTTCACGCAAAAGAGTGTTAGTGGCCTCTTCGTCAGGGGGAATAGACTCTTGATCGGCGATAAAGTCACCTAATTGAGCGTCATCTTCTTTACCAGTGGGCATTTCCAATGAGAGCGGGCGGCGCGCGACCTGCATCATATCTTGCACATCTTCTGGGGTGACATTCAACGCTTCAGCAAGTTCAAGCTGAGAAGGATTTCGGTTATAGTCTTGCTTGAGCTGGTGCTGCATACGAATCATTTTATTAATCTTATCGCCCATGTGAACGGGGACGCGAATTGTGCGACCTTGGTCGGCAATTGCCCGCGTAATAGCTTGGCGTATCCACCAAGTAGCGTATGTGCTGAATTTGTGGCCTCGCGCACGCTCAAATTTAAGAGCGGCTCGCATCATACCGATATTGCCTTCTTGAATCAAGTCAAGGAACGAGACGCCACGCCCCACGTATTTCTTAGCGATGCTAATCACCAATCTGGTGTTTGCCTTCATGAGATGCTCATAAGCAGCCCAGCCATCGTTTACAGTTTGTATTAAGGCTGCCCTTTCCTGATCAGTCACATCATCTGAAGCCAGCTTGCGTTGGGCAGCGCGTCCGTCTTCCATCCGTTGGGTCAGGTCCTGTTCTTCTTCGCGGGTAAGCAGGGGAACTTTCCCTGCCTCTTTAATATAAAGCCCCACGGTATCCTTGGTATTAATATTCTCTAACGTATTCTCATCTTCAAAATCCAAAAATTCCTCATCTTCCTCATCATCAAGCTCAACTTCTTCGTCACTGGGGAATTTCTCTTCTGCGGTCTCTTCGTCTTCCACGTATGGAATATCTGCATGAAGAAGCGCAGAGAATGCGTTTTCCAGCTTGTTAACATCGTTCTCGGCTTTTGGATACATTTCTGAAATATCGCCCAATGTGACATATCCTTTATCTTGCCCAAGTTGAAGCAAATGGGCGATAGGTTGTTCGTGATTTTGATTTATTTCTAACGTATTTTGTTTATCCATACTTCTCTTCTAATAATATCCTATTAATAATTACTCACCTATTGTATCTTTTCAATAATTATAAGACTCAACGTTTTGAGGCCTCTTTGCTCTTTTGAAAGGATACAACCCATTCAAGAAAAAACCATCCAACTTCTTTGTCGGATGGATACAATACTTAATGCTTGTGTTCATTATAGCATAGCACAAAGGCTTGCGAGTGCCTTTTATGAAACATTTATAATTACAATTCGCTTATCTGTGGAAGATATTCTGTCATTAAAGTTACACTCACAAGCAAAAACAAAAGAATTTTATTGCAAATGTTTTCTAGCGCAAAACCGGTGTCGCCTCAAAAAAGTCCGGCGGCAAGACATCCGAGGGTTGCAATAAACATTCGGTGGTCTCAGACTTCACATTCAAGACATCAGGGAGCCAAAAAGTGTGAGAACATCTCTCTTAGAACTTCAGCAGATGGTTTGCCGCGCGGCGAAATAGATTTATCGTGGAGGATGGCCGAGGAGTAATAACCCCGCACCACTACGCCCGAAACCCAGTCGGTCGCAGCGGCGGCAGAAAGAATAGCCGCGTAGCTTTGGGCTTGCTCCTCAAATGCGAGGGGAACAGTTGGCAGGTCTGGGGCGGGATAGGAAAGGCGGTCAGGAGAAATGCAAGGCTCTACCGGAGTCACAATGCAACCCATAATCGCTCCTTTAGCAGAGGGATAAGCAATATTAAGAACCAGTTCTAGCTCTTGTGGGGCAGCCCAATTTACCCAAAACGGATAAATTTCGTTATCCAAGGCTTGTTTGGCTTCTGCCGTTAACGTTTCTGGGGATGTGGCGGAATCTTTTGCCAGTGGCGGGGACCACAAAAGTTGAATCTGATCAACTTCTTCCAAAAACATGGGCGGGGGTTGCGTGGGGACGGGGAGCGGCATAGCCCAAACGATAGTGCCATTGTAAAGGGTTCTAATTTCCTCCAGAAGCGTTTTCCAACGCAAATCGGCGTCTGCGGGGACATTGGATGGCGTGCCATCGGCCAATTTCCCTCCCGGAAGGGCTGGCCGAAGCCAATTGCCTCCCAGGATGAGGGCTTGAGTTTTGGTCTGAGCGGCTGCCCTGGCGTGATGAAGAGCAAAAGCGCGGTATTGATCAAACCAACTATTCCACCAGCTAAAATCTCTGGGAGCAGAAGCCCACCATTCCGCAGCGGGGACAGGGAAACGCGGGCTAGGAAAAAGAGCCGTATTAAGGCCTTCTACGGCATTGGCCATCATTAGCGAAGACCATAAATCTAGCCAAAGCGGGTCGTGGCTGGGATTTGACGTTAACAGGGGCGGAGCTTGCTGGGCGAAGCTCCAAGTGGAGGCGAGCGTCACCCAATTGGCGTTTAAGGCCACAATATCGCCCAGGGCGGCGGCGAGCTGCCCCGGACGCGCGGGAATGGCATTTGGCATCAGTTCTAGCCCCGCCACGAAAGAGGAATCTTGGGGCTGAATATCGGCGACAAGGCTGGGGATTTGCGGTAAGTTTTCTTCCAGCCATCCCCAACTATCCACCCTATCTTCAATAATAACCGGCTGCGAGGGAGATTCTAGCATCCATCCCGAAGTGGAGTTGCCCATAGTTCTGCTGTCGTCTGCGATACCACATTCCCCTTCACGGCAATAGCGATAACTAAATTTAGAAAATAGATTTAATGGGCTGTAGAGCGTGTATGTCCAGTAGTTGTCGCCTGTGTTCCACATGGGCTGCGGAAGGCTCCACCCATCGGCGTTGAACTGAATAGAGACGCCCTCGCCGGGTGGCGTGTAAGGCGGGACTTGTAAATTAAAGGTGATAGGGCCTTGCGTGCCAGCTTGCCAAGTTTCTACTTGGTCATTAATTTGCGTGGCTGTATCGGGCACAATGAGACGGCGAAGGTGAAAATCGCCATCTTTGGTATGCTCGGCGTTCCAGAAGCCATCTCCTAGGGTGTATTTATAGCGCACTTCGGCTCCAGCAGGCAAAGAGAGAATGATGCCGTAGCGGTTCCCTCCCGCCGAGATGAGTTTTGGCGCACGTTCTGACATAACGCTTGTTCCTCCAGGCAAATAGCTAAAAGTGTTGCCTAATTGGTATAAATCTCCTGCTAAGTGTACTTGGCCGCTGGGAGTGTCTGGCGGCACGCTAACAATAAACGTGATGTCTATCATTTTGGCCGGCGTCAGCGACAGCTCTGCCCTAGTATTAGATTGAGCGGCTACTTGCGCGCCTTGTTGTTCGGTGTGGTATTTCCCATCAGGCGCATAGGCCACCAGGTTGTGAATGCCAGCGGGGAGACCAGAAAGCAGAAATTCTCCATTTGCGGTAGTAAATGTTTGCCTTCCCCCTGCGCTAAGCAACAATCCTGGAATACCTTGCCCTGTGGTTTGGTCTGTGATTCTCCCAGAGATTTGCCCTGTATCTTGGTTTTGGGGAACATCTGCCCATCGACTTATAATATCGCGCGTTTCTCCCGCGCCAGTGACGTAATACATTCGGTAACGCACCGGCTCGTTGGCAGAGTTGTGTTCTAAAATAGCGGCAGATTGGCGCGTATAGCGGTATTTAAGAACGGTGTACAGCGGAAGCGATAACGTTACTTGGTAAATGTTTTTATCCGCGTCCCTCACCTTTTTTAGAGCATGATCTTGGATGTTGAAATCCAACCCTGTCACCTCGTCCACTACGCTTAGGTAAATATCATCACTTTGGGGGGTGTCTTGCGGAACTTCCACGTAGAATGTGATTTCTACAGTAGCGGACGTGGCGTTAGGGGGTGGAGTGACCAATCCGCAGGAACTTCCTAATAGTGTCAAAATACTCAGGACGAGGATGATTTTTAATGTTGTTTTCATAACTTTACTTCCTCTTCGAGAAGCTCAATGAGAAGTTCAAAATTGAGAATGTTTTTGGCGGGGACGCGCGTCTTTTTCCCTGAACTAGAGAGAATTTGAAAGCGTCCCTTTTCAACAGATACGTGGTCAATATCGCTCCATGAGAAAGTTGTTCCTTTGCAGTTCAATCCTCGTTTAGAAATTGTTAGAATGCCAAAATAGAGCGTTTGCCCGGCCTGGTAAGCCTCTCTAAGCTGAACGCGGAGGTGGGGATAAACTTGAGCCTTGATGTTAGCTATCAAATCTGGCAAATTGGGCAAACGGTCATTAAGATGGATGGGCGTGGTGTTGATAGCGCAAATGGTGAGGCTGTGCCGAGGTTTGGCGTGCCACAACAAGAACGTATTTTGCGTGGTTGCTGTTCCCAAGCCTTCTATCTGCTTCCAAAGGAATGTCTGTAACCGGTGGCGGGGGCGGTGAACGCGCATCCCCTGAGCGTGGACAGCAACCCAAAGGTGAGCGCGGCGCAGCCGCTGAAACGTGTAAAGCAAGTAAGGAATTGACCCAACAGCAGAAAGAATATACCAAGGGAGTCCCCAATTTGCGGCGGCCACCCCGAAACGCGTATACCCGTAATACGACCGCCAAACCCCGTATCCCAGAGGGCTAAGCACTAGCAATCCGAGCGGGATGAATGTGATTAGCAAGTCACGCCAGCGCAGGGGTTGGGCGTGATACAGGGCAATTATCGAACCTAGGGGAATGTTTTTTCGTGGGGGCATAGGCAATTAGTAATTAGAAGATGGTAAATTGGGAAACTGGGGAATTGGGGAATTGGGAAATTGGGAGATTGGGAGATTGGGAAATTGGGGGATTGGAGGCAATAGCTATATTAACACAAAGCCTGGCGCCATTCAAAACAGCACCAGGCTTTTAAATTTATTTACCCAATCCTCAGGCTGGAACAAAATAAACATCAGTAGGTTTGAGTTTAGAATTACGGAGGAACTTTGGCACAATTTCCATGCCAATCCAATCCAAAGAAGCCTTTAGCGGGTCTACTCCTGCAAGGCGACTGAGAAGCAGGGTATCTACGCCCTCAAATTCAACTTGGATGAGCACAAAGGGCGTCTCGGCCAGGAACTCCTCAGAACCGAAATGACAAACCGTAAAAGCATGTACTTCGGCGTGGCGGTCGGTAATGTCAATCCAATTAGTTTCTGCGCCGGTGTACATATCATGTCCGCGCGGAGTGGCGTAAGTATAGCCGGTTTCTACGTCTTGGCTGGCGAGTAGTTTTTTATTGGTCAACCCCGCGAACCAAGGGCTATCTTGAGCATAAGAATGCAAATAAGTGATGCTATAAGGCTGCTCAATCTGGATGGGCGTCATTTGCTTCAGCCATTCTAGCGCCTCTGGAGTGAGTTCTTTTGGGAATGGCACATTATGAACGATGTATCCCCCCAGGGTTTCGGGACGTTTCTTAGGTAGCATAGTCATTGGGAATACTCCTTATTCTCTTTCTAGGATGCTAACGGTCACATAAGTTCCAGTTCCGGCGTGGGAATGGATTGCGCCACGTTTGGCATTCTCAATTTGCAAGGTGGCATCTTTAAAGTGCTTGCCAATAGAACCTTGCAGCTGCCAAATGGCAAAGACAGCCTGCATCAGGCCAGTCGCGCCAACGGGGTGTCCACAGGCTATCAATCCGCCAGAAGGGTTAACGGCGCAAGCAGATGCTTCGGGAAGATCTATGCCGTAATCAATATTGGGGAGAAATGCTTTCCCCGAAGAGGCAAACGGGCCGCCTTCTCCGTAACGGCATAATCCCAAGTCTTCATAGGTTTGGATTTCGCTGGAAGTGTAGGCATCGTGGAGTTCAACGAAGTCCAGCTCTTCAAGCGGGTCGTAAACCCCGGCGTGTTGGTAGGCCTGATTTCCGGCGGTACGCCCGGCTCTAAAGGAGTGTACGCCTGGATAGCGGGTTCCGCGATCCCAAAGGTCTTTGTAGTAGGCTTTGGTTTCATCGGAGTCTTTTTCTTGTTGAGTGGCGTAGTTTTTCATGAAGAACTCATAATCTACATGAGGGCGGTCGGCCATGCGCATAGCGTCTGTGCCACGCCCAATCCCAGTCACCTTTACTAGGGGGCGCGGAATGATAGCTCCAGCAGCTTCTAGTTTTCTGATACCCTCTTCGGAGGCTAAAATTGTGCTGGCGGCTCCATCGGACATGACGCAAATGTCTAAGCGAGTGAGCGGCCAAGCCACCATGACGGCATTGCGAACGTCTTCAATTGTGTAGCGGTTACGTTTTTGGGCGTAGGGGTTATGGTAAGCGTTGATGTGGTTTTTTACGCTGACATGAGCCATGTCCTCGACTGTTGTTCCGTATTCTTTCATGTGGCGAGTAACCATCATGGCATAATAACCAGAGTAAAATCCTCCTACTGGGTAATCTGTAGAGACATCAGATGCTAGGGCGATGAATTCGTTCCCTTTCCAGGTTTCTACGTGGCTCATAGTTTCGAAGCCGTAGCCTACGCCAACATCCATGTGTCCGCTGGCAATAGATTTCCACACTTCTTGGAAACAGATTCCCCCGGTTGCTCCTCCACCTTCTACACGGTGGCTAGGTTTAGGCAGCAATCCCAAGTAATCTTGTCCCATGATGGCAGCCATGAGCTGGCGAGTGAAATGGTCAGAGAAATAAGAGGCTACTGAGCCATCGACTATTTCGGTGAAGGTTGGAAAGTCCAACCCTAAATCGGCAATGGCGTAATCGTAGGACTCTTTTATGAGGGCTGGAAAAGTTTTATCAGGACGAGATTTGGCAAACTTTGAAACTCCTCCTGAGATGGCGTAAACAGGTCTCATAACATACTCCTTTCGTCTAAGACGATAAATAGGGGATGATGATATATTGTTAGGTTGGGGAACTGGTATGTTAGGGCGTGGGAGCTGGCAACACCTCCTTGAAACGGCGAACGCCAATCCCTCTGGTTGAAGACGCTCCATGGCGCGGCAGCGTTGAGGGGTGGGTTTTACCTATCTACTTGGCAAAGCGTTCGACAATCCCCCAAAGTTTTTGGCTAGGATTGTGCCAGGTAGGCTAATAGGGTGCTAAAAAGGTATAAAACAATCATGGGGCCCATGACGAGCAGCATGTTGATTGGGTCTACTGTGGGGGTGATGACGGCGGCGAAGATGGAGATGATGATGATGGCTATGCGCCATTGCGAGGCGAGAGTTTTTGCTTTTATCCATCCCAATTTGGCGATGACGAAGATAATGAGGGGGAATTCGAAGGTCGCGCCTATCCAGAACATGAGGCCGGTGATGAAGCGAATGTAGGATGCCGGGCGAGGGGTGGTCTGGATGCCCATGAAGTTCAGTAAGAATGGCAGGGCGGCGGGGATCATGACGAAGTAGGCGAATGCCATTCCTCCCGCGAAGAGGATGGTGGCGAGGGGGATGAAAACCAGTCCCCAAAGGCGGGGTTTGATTTTTAGCCCCGGCGCGATGAAGAGCCATATTTCTAGGGTGATGTAGGGCAATGTAATGGTGAAACCGGTGAGAAGCGCCACGCGCATGACGACGCTCATGGGTTCGGTGACTTCGATGGCTTCTAATAATTTTATTCCGCCTACGGGGACGGTTAACCAATCTAGGAGTTGGCGGCTGAATGTTAAGGAGAGGATAACGCCTAAGATGAGGATTATGGTTGCTCGAAGAATATGCTTTCGCAGGGCGTTGAGGTGAGGAATGAGGTCTTTGGGGGAATCCCAGGCGGTGGAGATGACTTCGCCCACAGGTGTGTTTTTGGGGTCTTTTTTAAAAAAGTCTTTTATTGCTTGGAATCGAGTATGTACCTTTGGGGGCATTTGTTGTGTCCGAGTTGAGATGGGGTGCTTCTGAAATCATTGAGATTTCGGAGGTATCATAATATGGTTGCTAGTTTTCGGTGTCGGGCGCGGTGCTTTTTTCTTGGCTGGGTGGTGGGGTTTGATATTGAAAACTCCCCCTCCAAGCCGATGTTCCTAATTCGTTTTGAATCTCGTTTAGTGATTTTAAACCTAGTTTTGGTTCATTTGGCATGTTTTTTAATTCTTCTACTTCCTTTTTTAATTCTGCCAATTCTTCTAAATGGGCTTCGTGCATTAGTTTGTAGGGGATGTGTTTGATTTCGGTTAGCGTTTCTTGAAGGCCTAGCCACCAATTGGAGGTGATGATGTTGCGCATGAACTTTCCCAACGTTTTCCCTGTCTTCACGGTTTGTTCTGGGCCGAGGACGATGATGCTAATGAGAATGATAAAGCCAATTTCGGGAAGACCAAGACTGCTAAAAAGTTTCATGGGATGAGGGGGGGGCTGAGGGATCTGAGGTTTCTGGGGTTTCTGAGGGGTCTGAGGGGTTTTGGAGTGCTTGCTGGAGTTCATTCTGGCGTTCTGCCAAACTGCCTAGGACACCGTTCACAAAACGCGGGGCGCTGTCGGAGCCGTAGATTTTCGCTAATTCAACCGCTTCATTGATGGCTACTTTGAGCGGGGTTTCGCCATCAACGGCGAATTCCCAGGTGGCCATGCGGAGGATGTTGCGGTCAACGGTGGCAATTTGGTCTAAAGGCCATTCGGGGGCGTGTTTGGCAATATGAGTATCTAAGCTGGCGACAATGCCCCTAACACCAAGTACTATTTTGCGCGTAAACGCAGCTAGCCCTTCGGGGAGTTCCGCTTCCGCGATGCGTTCTTGGAGAACTGTTCCGATGAGGTGCTCTGTAA
Organism: Chloroflexota bacterium; assembly: GCA_003648195.1. Classification (GTDB taxonomy): domain Bacteria; phylum Chloroflexota; class Anaerolineae; order Anaerolineales; family UBA11858; genus B10-G9. The sequence continues at coordinate 10,998 of QMOK01000023.1, forward strand.
TATCTAGTTCAAAGAGAGCTTGTAAAGCAACTCCGCGTGCTTTGGTGCGTGCTTTCATATTAAGTTAAAGTTCCGCTGATAAAGTTTCTGGGTAATCTATGTTTCTGATATGGATGTTAACCGCACCTACTTCTTTGCCTACCATCTTAGAAATGGCACGATTGACAGTCTTTTGAATGTTTTTACTGGCGACCCGAACGTTTACCTTGTCGGTGAGTATGACATAGATGTCGGCATAAACACGTTGGTCTTCTTTGATTTTGATGCGAATACCTTCGCTTTGGCCGCGTTTAAAAATATGATCAACGCCGCTGGGATGCGGCGCAAACCTGCTCACGCCTTCTACTTGTAAGGTTGCTGCTCTAACAATGGTTTCTAATACGCTGGGGGCAACGGTTGTTTTTCCGGGGGGACGGTTTGTGTCTGCCATATTTTCTCCTAAATTTCTGCTACGCTAAGAATGTTCTTAAGCATTATAACGCATAGAAGGTATCTTCTCAATATCTGGTGTTTAGACTTCCGAAATTCAGTAAATACCTATTGGTTCATGTGTAACCAAGTAGGGGTAAAAAATCTCCACCATTTTCACCTCTCTCTGCGCGACACGGAGCCGCGATTTGCCGAAGTTTTCCAAATGCCCTTATAAACAGATATTATTGAGACTTAAAACATAATAGGCCGTGGGAAACACGGCCTACTTACGTTTTAGTGATTTGGCAATGAAAAATTTATTTCGCGACTATTTCGCGGCCTTTATAGAACCCGCAATTGGGGCATACCCGATGGGGAAGACGTTTTTCTCCACAATTGCTACATTGAACTAATGCTTTGGTTTCAAGGCCATCATGGGCGCGACGACGTTTTTTGCGGCCACGTGAGGTTCGTTGTTTTGGTAGAGGGGTCATGTTTTTTCTCCTGCGTTATCTTTATTTGTATTACGCCATAAGACGTTTTGCATCTATTTTTGAACAGGTAGATTATATGGAGAGAGAGAGGCTATGTCAAGGTGTTTTGCGGTCAGTTTGGGACAATCGCTTTGTTCTATATCTCTAAAATCGTATCTTGGTAAATTTGCAGGTGTTATAGTGTATGAAACCAACAATTAGCTAAGAGAGGTACAAAACATGAAAGACAAAACTCAGCTTGCTAAATATTTACGCTATACCGCTCGGACAATACTGCTCATCATTACTGCGCTCGTTTTTGTATTTTCCTTGCTATCTGGCTCTGAAGAATATGGTGGTGGCATAAAGGGAATACTGAAAAACAGCCCCAACGCCTTACCGTGGCTGCTTCTATTTGTGTTTATTTATGTCGCTTGGAAATGGGAGTTAGTTGGCGGAGCGATTGTTGCTCTAACGGGCGTATTCACAGTCTTCTTTTTCCACTCCTACAGATTCCCGATTGTGTTTTTCGTGATATCTGTTCCGTTGATCATTTTGGGCAGTTTCTTTATTGCGAGTTGGTATCTGACGCGGGAACAGCCAGCCACATAAATAGTTGAGAGTCACGCCATTCGTTTAGCAGTGAATTCATCAGGGATAGTTTCTAACGCCTAACCCCCAACATTTTAGGTAAAGTGTTGGGGGTTATTTTTTAAAATCGCTCTATCCGCATTGACTCTACATCCATGCTCAAATTTTCGCCCAGAGCTATTTCCGCGACCAACTTGCCTGTCATTGTGCCTTGGGAGATGCCCAGCATACAATGCCCTGAAGCGACTATCAGATTAGCGTATCGCTCCGAGCGCCCCAGGAGGGGCAATCCGTCAGGGGAGCAGGGGCGCAGCCCACGCCAAATTTCTACCAAAGGTTGAACATCTAGATCCACGTCCAAGTAATCTTCCACGCCGTGCCGAATGGCATTCAACCGTTTCTGGTTAATTTCCAAACCCAGGCCTGCTAGCTCTAATGTTCCGGCAAATCGCAAAGTATCCCCAATGGGAGTGACAGCAATTTTGGTTTCATCAAGGAGAAGGGGAAGTTCGGGATAATTTTCGGGACGTTGCACGGTGATGCTGTAACCCTTGGCGGGTTGGATGGCAAGTTGCAGGTCGAGCTGTTTCCCCAGGCTGGGAGTCCACGCCCCAGCGGCCAACACAATTTGGTCGGCGAGGTACGTTCCCGTAGTGGTGTGCACCTCTCTAATGCGTCCTGCTTCCACCGTGAAATTCAATACTTCTGTGTTCTCGCGAATTTTTACGCCCATCTCCCGAACGCGCTGCGCCAATTGAGCGTTGAAAGCGGCTGGGTCAAAGTGGGCGTCACTTTTGTAGAAGATGCCGCCTGTGAGTTCTGGCAAAGCGGGGGGAAAACGGGATTGGAGGCCGTCTGCGGGGAAAACCTCAGCAGAAATCCCGTATTCTTCTAGTTTGCGGGCCATTTGTTGACCTTCTTGAAAAGTTTCTTCCTTTTTATAGAGCAGCATCAGTCCTTGTTGTTGGTACTCGCAGGATAGTTTTTCGCTTTCTATAATTTCTTCAAAGAGGGCTTGGCTCTCTACGCTGAGTTCGGTTAAGATGGGAACGGCCTCTTTCCAGGCTTTTTCGTTGCACGCCTTTTGAAAATTCCAGAGCCATTGCAACATATCCCGTTTTAAGGTGGGTTTAATGTAAAAAGGACTTGCTGCATCCATCAGCCAGCGCATTCCTTGAGTTAGAACGCCCGGAGCAGGAACAGGCAAAGAGTCGCTGGGGGTAATAAATCCCGCGTTTCCATACGTGCTTCCAGCATTGATACGGTCTTTTTCTAACAGCGTAACAGGCACACCCTTCCGCGCCAAGTAATAGGCAGAACATACGCCAATTATGCCTCCTCCGATGATAATCACGCTAGGTTGTTGTGATATAAAAATCCGCTTCGCCATGATGTTTTTGCTCCTTTTGGTCTTCGTTTATAATGTCTCAAAGAAAACAGAGGCAAGCCCTTTTAGAAATCGGTTTTATCCCTCAAAAATATTCTCGGTTTCAGAAATGTGCTTTGTCTACTATTATAAAGCAATGTCATGAAAGTTGTGCGCTTATTTGGATATTTCGAGAAACCCGCTGCATTTTTGGAACGAAACAAATGAAATCCAAAACAAAAAAGAACCCCTTAACCAGGGGTTCTTTTTTGCAAATAACCATGAACAAACGCTCATTTGCTGTTCTGTTTATTAAATTAGAGCCAATATCTATTCAAATTTCTCTAATTCAGATTGGATCACATCCCTATGGCGACAGGCTTCTTCATAAAGTTCTTCGAAAGCAAGTTTTTGTTCATCGGGAAGCGTTTGCAGCAAATTCTTTACCCGTGCAATCTGAGCTTTTTTATACAGCAATTTATTTTCCAGACGTTCCTTATAAATTTGGCGGAACTTCTCTTGATCCAGAGGTGGAGACGTATCAGGAGCGCCCTGAGTAAGCACCTCGGCTATAGTAAGAAGAAATTCCTCCGTGTCAATCGGTTTTTCCAAAAACCGTACCGCACCCAAATCGAAAGCAAACTTTTTATCCTCAGTGGTAAGGTATGTAGCCGATAAAAATATAACCGGAATGTCACTCGTTTCTGGATTGGTGCGAATATTCTGAACTAAAGAAAACCCATCCATATAAGGCATCAAAATATCAGTAATAACCAAGGCTGGCTTTTCCTCGTCAATTTTCGCCAGTGCCTCTTCTCCGTTTGTGGCGGTTATTACCGGATAGCCCTTAAAAGTAAGCGTTACCTTTATCAAATCTAAAATATTGGGCATATCCTCAACGATTAAAATTGGTCCTTTGGGAATGTTCATTTCAGTATCTCCGTAACTTCATTTAGCAAAGACCATTTATCTCTGCATCAAATTGCTCAAAAAAGTGTACCAAAAAATGATGCCTTTGCCTAGCCAACGCCTTCCCAGATGGCGTAAAAAGCTGGCTTTCAATGTGCCGTAACTTATAAATAAACTCATGATGAGGAGTGTGAGGTTCTCCTGGCTCGCGCTCACCGGTAGACAAAAATCGCTCAGAGGGAGAAAAATAAACCTCTTGCCCGTTGAAAATAGCGTAGGCAAGCGCCCTAACAACTCCCACCGCCCCAATAGAGTCCAACTTATCGGCGTCAAAGAGAACCTGAGCCTCAATAGTTTGGGGCTGTTCCGTTCGGTCGCGGAAGCGGTGAGCGCGGATGCAATGCTGGACTGCGGAAATTTGATCGTCCGGCCAGCCTTCAGCGTGGAGAACCTGTTGGGCGAATTCAGCCGAGGCAATGTGGTGCTCTTCCCGAACGTCAGGCCCGCTTTTGGCATCGTGCAACAACGCAGCCGCCCGTAAAATTTTGAGGTTAGCGTCTTCTTCTCGCCCCAAACGCTCACACAAATTGTAAACGCGCCGAATGTGAGCAAACCCGTGCGCGGGGTCATAGTCAGGGTACCAAGAACGAGCTGCAGTGATAGTTGGCATAGGAATATTCTCTTCTACAAAACTGGTGATAAATAGTTGGTAATAATCAAAAAGAGAATCACCACCACAACAAGCACAAGCCCCACGTTAATGAGCGCTTTCGCCACTTTTAAGGCAATTCGCAAAACTACCAAAATAATCCCTGCGGCAATTAATAAAATCAACCAAGGATCGCTAAAAAGGTGCATAATTCTCCTTAACAGGGTAAAACTGACCTTTCTTCATCACCGTGCGAACAAGGTTTGAACCAAAACGATAACCCAAATGTCGATAGTCGGGCACATCAAGAAGCAAAAGATCTGCCTGCTTACCAGGTTCCAGAGATCCCACCTGTTGCTCGCGCTGAATAGCAGCCGCAGCGTTAATAGTGGCAGCAGCAATGGCCTGCGCTGGCGTCAACTTCATATAGCGGCAAGCCAAAGCAATAGCGAACTGCATATTTTCACACCAAGCCGTGCCCGGATTGAAATCAGTGGCAATGGCTAATAACCCATCAGCTTCCAGAATCTCCTTGGCGGGAGTGTACTCTTGTTCGGCCAGTCCAAACGGCGTGCAAGGCAACCCAACAGCTACCGTATCCGAAGCAGCCAAAGCGGCAATATCTTTTAAAGAAGTGACCACCAAATGATCGGCGGAAGCGGCCCCTAGCTCCGCGGCCAGACTAGAGCCGCCCAAATTATCAAATTCATCGGCATGCACCTTCAGCGGAAAACCCAGCCCTTGGGCGGTTTCTAAAATTTGGCGGCTTTGCGCCAAACTAAACGCGCCCGTCTCGCAGAAAACATCTACAAAAGGAAGAGTGGTATCAGTTTGTTTACACCAAGCATGAACGGCGGGGAGCATCTCGGCACAGACCAAGTCTGTGTAACCTTGAGAATTTCCTTTGTATTCCTCTGGGATGGCGTGTGCGCCCAAGAAAGTTAGCGCCAAGTCAAGAGGTGTTTCCTTGCCAAGTTCCAAGAGAGCCTCTAGCATGCGAAGCTCGGTTTCGGTATCTAATCCGTAGCCGCTTTTAGCCTCCATGGTGGTCGTGCCGTGGACAAAAGCGTTCCGCAAACGGGGGAGAGTTTCAGCCTTTAGCTCTTCCAAAGAGGCCGCACGAGTAGCTCTCACAGTGGAAACAATTCCCCCACCAGCAGCCATAATTTCCAGGTAGGTCTTCCCTTGGAGACGCATCTCAAATTCAGCCGCCCGGTTCCCTGCCCAAAGGGCGTGGGTGTGGGGATCAACAAAGCCGGGCATAATCACACGTCCCTCGGCGTTGAATGATTCTTCGTCCGAGTACGCTGCTTGCAATTGGAGCGTAGTCCCCGTAGCGGCGATTTTCCCCTCCCGAACCACAACGGCACCATCTTCAATAAGGCCCAATTGCCCTAGCTCTAAACCGCGTTGAGGACCTCCGGCCAAGGTAAGAAGTTGAGAAGCAGAATGAATAAGCATGATTTTTTCCTTTCTGTATTATCAAGTATATAGTGAATTGTATCACTTGAAAACAGGTATAGGATATATTGCGCGTCAAACAAGTAATGAGCAATACATAGTACTAATTATCAAATTGCATGAATTGTAATATACAAGGGCTTATTTTTTGATACAATAATAAAGTATAATTCTTTAAGGTACCAAACACGTTCTCCCATTTATCAACTAACAAAGCTTTCAGTTGTGGTTTTTAGAAAAGCACAGTACAATTCTAGAGATATTCAGTTACGTTATAATTAAGATAGCGGTAAAGGCAAGGAAGATGTCGAACAAGAGATCCCTAAAAGCAAAAATTCTCTGGATAGGAAGAAGACGCGCGGACATCCCCGCTTTCTCATCTATCCTAGAAGAGAAGGGATACCCTGTTACGGTCGTTACCACTGGAAAAGCCGCCCGCGAAAAATTAAATTCTATCGAATTGGATATTGTCGTTGTTGACGCGGCCTCCATGCGCACAACCGGTTCACGAATTTGCAGCGACATTCGTGAACAAGATCAAAATATAGCCATTATCCTAATTAATGCCCCCCGAAAGATTCCATCTAACGAAGTAGATGCCGATATTCAATTAGTATTACCTTTTACTATTCGAAAGTTAGAAAATAGGATTATTCCACTCTCCCCTAGTGACGGGGAAAAAGTCATTGAGGTTGGACCTGTTTGCTTGGATACTGACCGCCAGGTGGTCCGTTGCCAAGAAAAAGAGGAACACATCACTCCTCGCATGGTGAAGTTACTGGAACTATTACTAAACCATCCTGGCGAAGTGCAAAAACGAGAAACCCTGTTCAAAGAAGTGTGGGCTACCGATTATTTGGCTGATATGCGCTCTTTAGACGTCCACATTAATTGGCTGCGGAAGGCAATTGAGAAAGACCCCTCTAACCCTCAAATCATTATAACTGTACGTGGAGTAGGGTATAAGCTTGAGGTTTAGGAAATTGGATGCTTAGGTATCAGGTAAATAACTCTACAAGTCGGCATTTAGCCGGCTTTTTTATTTTTGGTGTGCTATTAATTCGCTGGGGGGTGGTAAATTGGGAAAACAACTACTGAATGATTGGGCACGAAGAATTTTCACTCAAGGAACACGGTTCCTCAAGAAGAAAAAAGCACAAAGCTAATTAATGGACAACCACTAACTGCAAAGCACTTCTTGCATCTGCTCTCCACGGACGTTCATTAGCCGAACGCAGACGCGCTTTCCCACGAAAGGCAGCTCTAGCTCCGTGGCAATTTCGCCACTCCGGCGGGGGCGGGAAGATTGCACCACGCTATGGAATACGTCTCCCTGCCAATCGGGGTCAACTTCCCAGTAGTCTAGCGTGGGGGATAGGTTAGCGCCGAGGGTCAGTTTATCGCCCTTGAGTTCCACTGCATCTTCGCATGATTGTGGCACTTGCTCTGGGATTTTTTCCTCCCGCTGGAAAGCCATCCGCAAAGGCTGAGGTTTTTCCCCCTTTAGTAAAGCTGCATTTTGCACAAACCGAGAGCGCATGGTATGAATAGCCCGCCACTGAGTATCGCTGACAATAAAACGCCGCCCCAAACGAGCCGCAACTGTGGCAGTTGTTCCTGATCCGGCGAAGAAATCAGCCACAACATCACCCGGTTTTGAGGAAGCTCTAATTATACGCTCTAACAAACCCTCTGGCTTTTGAGTGGGGTATCCCGTGCGCTGCGAGTGAAGACGGGCCACTACTGGAAAATACCACCAATCCTCTGGGACTTTTCCTTGTTCAAGGTTAGGTTTTTTGCCAAAACCGGCTTTTTTAGACGACTTAAAAGTGTTCACTGTGTTATCGGCGTAGGGAATACGCACGTCGTTAACATTGAAAGTATAGTCTTTTCCTTTGGTGTAAAACAAAATGGTGTCGTGCTTGCGATTGAATGCGCTTCGAATAGGAGATGGGCCGTGGTAAGTCCAGATGATTTCGTTATTGAGCTGTTCGTAGCCAAAAATTTCGTCTAAGAGTACCCGCGCGTAAGAGTTGGCGTGCCAGTCTAGGTGCAGGTAAAGCGTGCCTGTTGGCGAAAGTAAGCGGTACATGAGCGCCAAACGGGGGTAAAGCATATCTAAATAATCGTCTAAAGTTTTCCATTTATCCTGGTAGCCACTCGCCAATTCCCATTTTTCAGGCTGGCGCGAATCTTCACCACGTCCCACCCGCGCTGGGTATCGCTGGTTTGAAAAAAAGGGTGGATCAGTATAAATAAGGTCTATCTTTCCTTCCATTTCGGGAAGCAAAGCCGCCATCACTCGCAAATTGTCACCCCAAATAAGGCGATTTTTAAGCTCATCAGAGAAATCTCCTGTCCCGTAAGGGTAGAGAAACGCCTCGGTTTTTAGGTGAGCGGAAATTGGTTCGGGAAATTGTTTGGTCGGCCAAGTTAGGGTGGGCATAGGAAAAGAGTAAAACGTAAAGAGTGAAGAATTTTTAGACTTCCGGTGTTTTAGAGACATCGGAAGTCTAAATGTTGCATGGTTAGGTGCGGCTATTTGCCAAAGTGTTCGCTGAGTAAATCTTCAAGCGTGGGTTGACCAATGACTTGCAGTTCATAGCGCACTCGCTGTGAGGGTTTGTTGATTTTTAGCAGACTGCCCAGGTCAATGGGGGTGCCAATAATTACCATATCTGCATCGGCGTTGTTGATTGTTTGTTCCAATTCTTTCATTTGAAGATCGCCGTAGCCCATGGCGGGGAGTACTTCACCGGTGGTGGGGTACTTTTCGTAAGTGGTTTGAATAGAACCTACTGCGTAAGGGCGGGGATCAACTATCTCGGCAGCTCCGAAACGCTTGGCTGCAACCCAGCCAGCTCCGTAGGCCATGCCGCCGTGCGTCAGGGTGGGGCCATCTTCCACTACCAGCACTCGTTTTCCGCGGATATCGGCCGGGTTATCTACAAAGAGTGGAGAAGCGCCCTCGATAACTTGCGCGTCTGGGTTCAGTTTTCTCAGGTTTTCGTGAACAGTGAGAATAGCTTCGGGCGCGGCGGTGTCTACTTTATTGATGACAAAAATATCTGCTGTGCGGGTGTTTACTTCGCCAGGATAGTAGGCCATCTCGTGTCCGGGACGATGGGGGTCAACGACAACGATCTCGAGGTCGCTCACGTAGAACGAGGGGTCATTGTTGCCGCCGTCCCAAAGGATGATGTCGGCTTCTTGCTCGGCTTGGCGGAGGATGGCTTCGTAATCTACGCCGGCATAGATGATAATGCCGTTGACAATGTGCGGTTCGTATTCTTCGCGTTCTTCGATGGTACATTCGTGCTTGTCGAGGTCAGCCAGGGTAGCATATCGCTGTACGGCTTGTTTAGCTAAATCTCCATAGGGCATAGGGTGACGAATAGCAGCCACTTTATAACCCATACCGGTTAGAATTTGAGCAACGCGCCGGGTGGTTTGGCTTTTGCCGCATCCCGTGCGAACGGCGCACACAGAAACAACTGGTTTGGTAGATTTTATCTGAGTGGTGTTTAAGCCCATGAGACGGAAATCCGCGCCTGCGGCCAACACTTCAGAGGCTTTGTGCATGACATAATCATAAGGGAGGTCACTGTAGGCCAAAATAACTTGCTCAATCTTTTTTTCTACAATTAGCTCTGTCAACTCGGATTCTGCGTAGATGGGGATACCTGCAGGGTATAACTCACCTGATAATTCTGGAGGATATTGCCTCCCATCAATGTTAGGAATTTGTGTAGCAGTGAAGGCTACAATTTCGTAATCGGGGTTTTCCCGAAAAAATACGTTAAAGTTATGAAAGTCGCGCCCTGCGGCGCCCATAATAAGTGTACGGATACTCATATACTTCTCCTTTAGGAAACTATTTTTGCAGTGAAAAGGACTTTTCCTTTTTCGCCATTAACTTACTTTCCGTGTAACTACTCAGCCCACCCTTGAGATGTCACTGCGAGGGGCATTTTTTACCCCGAAGCAGTCTCCCAGACGCTCTAGGAGATTGCTTCAGCGGGAAAACACCGCTTCGCAATGACATGCCTGAGTAGTTACCTTTCCGTTTAATAAACAATAGGCGCTACACCGTTTTCTAGCGTCTAGCACCTGATTAGAAAGCTGTTTAAATATCAGAAAAACATTGTAAAAGATGAGAGAGGGATAACAAGTGACATTCTGCTATTTCTCTCTCCTAAAATTCACTAGCTGGCGTTTTACATAACAGCGGGAGCTTCAATTCCCAGCAAATTAAGGGTATTGGCTATTGTTTGGCGTGCCGCGGCCACAAGTACAATGCGGAAATCTTTAACTCCAGGAGGAGCGTCAAGAACGGGGCATTGTCTATAAAAATGATTGAACGAGCGAGCTAATTCGTAAGCCGCGTTAGTAATGTAAAGTGTCTTGCGTTCTGCCGCCGCCCTTTGCACATCACTTGGCAACTTGGAAATCCGCTCAATCAATTCTACTTCAGCTGGCTCCAAGTTATGGGGAGGTGAAATAGGGTCTGGCAACAATCCCCGCGCGCGCCTAAGAATGCTATTAGCCCTAACATGCGCATATTGAATATATGGCGCAGCCTGTCCGTTGAAATCTAGAGCAGTTTCCCAATCGAAGGTAACTGTCTTAGCATGGTCTCGGGCCAGCATGGGATATTTGATAGCGCCCAAGCCCACCATCTGAGCCACGTCGCGTTTTTCTTCCGCAGAAAGAGAGGGATTTTTTTCTTCGACAACTTCCAAAGCCCTGGTAGTGGCTTCGCGAATCAAATCCTCAAGCAATACCACCGCGTCTCCACGGGAAGCCATGACCACGTTTCCGGGCAGATTGACCAATTCGTACGCTAAGTGTTCACAGCGTTCTGCCCATTTGTAGCCAGCAATCTCTAAAGTTTTCCAAACTTGTTGGAAGTGCAACGTCTGCCGTACATCCACCACGTAAATGGATTTGACAAGTTCGTATTCCTCAAACTTCATTTTTGCTAGCGCCAAGTCTGCGGTGGCGTAAAGGGAAGTGCCATCTGAGCGCAAGACAACCAAAACTCGATACTTTTCCTTGTCCAAGTTCAGCAAATCATCAATATGAACAATTACAGCGTTTTCGGGACGCAAATCTTCGGCAATGCCCTTTTCAATAAGCCCTCTTACTATTTCTTTGCCTCGCTCCTCAACTTCGCTAATAGTGTACAACCGGTCAAAGCGAATATCTAAGGTTTTATACATATCATTGAAGCCATCCAATGACCATTGGCGCGTTTTCTTCCACAAATCCACCACCTCTGGATCACGTTTATCCCAACGGACGTAGAGATCGCGAACCTCCTCCTCCAACGAGGGGTTTTCGTCCAAACGGCGGCTGGACTCGGCGTAAAGGTCTCCCATCCAGCGAGTAATGTCGGTGGATGGCTTTTCCCCGGCGTGGTATTTCATATAATTCCACAACCACTTAATCACATGAAGGCCAATATCGCCAAAGTAATTTGCCCGCACAACATCATAACCGGCAAAGTCCAAAATACGACAAACAACATCCCCCAAAATTGCGCTTCTGAGATGACCCACGTGAAAGGCTTTGTGAGTATTGGGCTGAGAAAATTCCACCATCAACTGCTGGCCTTTCGCATCGCCTTTGCCAAAATCCTTACCCCGCGCCAAAACTTTTTCAATCACATGGCGGCTAAATTTACCAGTATCAAAATAAAGATTGAGATATCCCCGGACAGCTTCTGCCCGTGAAAAGTTTTCGCCATCCCCAACGTGGGCAGCAAGTTCCAGGGCAATTTCTTGCGCACGGGCAGGGACGTTTACCCGTTTCCCCGAACGCGCTTCAAGGGCTGCGGTCTTAAAGAACGAAGTTGATATTCCCCACTCCCCTTCAAAAGGGACAGGATTCCATGAAAATGTTTCTGGAACTGGAATATCGTTTTCTTCTAAATATAGGCAAATAAGTTTTTCGGTTTCTTTTTGTTCAGCGCCAAACATAAATTCTCCAATAGTGATAAAAAATAAGAGAGGCATCACTTACTATCTAACCATCACCAATTTTCCAAAATAGGGAATAGTTATTTGCATGCCTCGGCGATTATATCACGGGAGTTTAAAATTATATTAAGAAGCACAAAAAGCGGGAGCGTTGAAAGCTCCCGCTAAAGCTTTTTAGATTTATTGGAACAAAATGCTAAAAACTTAGGCCGCTTTTTCCAAAGCAACCAAACTTTTCATAAGACGGCTTTTTCTGCGTGAAGCATTATTTTTGTGAATAACGCCTTTGGCAGCGGCTTTGTCTAAAGATTGAGTAGCCAAAATAGTTGCTTCTTTTGCTTGTTCTAAATTACCATCAGCAATAGCTATTTTAGCTTTCTTTACCAAGGTTCGGGAACTGCTAAGGTAACGACGATTGCGCTCACGGCGTTTTTCGTTTTGTCGAATACGTTTTTTAGATGATTTTAGTGCCAAGACTAGTCCTCCGTTTTCTTTCTTTTACTTGCCACCAGAATATGTGGCAAGAATTAACATTTTACTTATTGATTCACGAAAAGCTATTCTACGGCAATGCGGGTAATTTGTCTACCCTAATGATGCCCTCAGAACGCATTATTCTTCTAATGTATCTTCTCTAAAAACCCTAATAAACTCTGCGCACAACGGCGTTGTTTAAGCAATTGCAACTTTCCATCTCTAGCCCAGGTTGTGAAATTGGTCTATATCCAGCCTTGGTTTTTGCAGAAATCAGTAATAATCGCA
>QMOK01000024.1 GCA_003648195.1 Chloroflexota bacterium
AGCCGATAACAGACACAAAAGAGCCGTTATTTTTCCGCTCAGAGCCTTGGTGTCTGGGGCAATTGTCACCTGGGCGGAAAAATAACGGCTTTTTTATTAGGAGTAATATATGGATAATTTGCAGGTTTTTGTCAACCAAGACTTTGGTGAGATTCGCGTGGTAATCCGCGAGGGCGAGCCCTGGTTTGTTGCCAAGGATGTTGCTGCGATTTTGGGATATAACAAAACTTCAAATATGCTCAAACTGTTAAAAGATAAAGAAAAAATAAGTATATCTTGTGGTGATCTTGAAGGCTCCTCAGATGAGCCTTCAAGAACTCACGGTGGCGCAAGGACTTACAGCATCATCTCCGAGCCAGGCCTGTACCGGTGTATTTTTGGATCAACGAAACCGGAAGCAGAGAGATTTAAGGATTGGGTATACTATGAGGTTTTGCCTTCCATTAGAAAGACAGGCAGCTACTCACAATCCAAGGTACACCCTTTAGTAAGATATGCCGAGGAAACCTTAGAGATAGCTAAGCAATATGCGGCCTTGGAAGAAGAGCAGAGGAAAATGGCCGCAATCCAGGCCGGTCATGCGCAGGAAATATGCGAACTGCAGGCAAAAACCGCCGCTGTTCTGGGACAATCTGGCTATTATTCAATTATGGCTTATGCTCATCTAAAAAACAGGCGCATCACTATTAAAGAGGCGGCCCAACTTGGAAAGCAGGCCACTAAGTTATCTTTAGCCGCGAATGTCCCCATTGGTAAAATTCCGGATCCCCGCTTCGGCGAAGTAAACACCTATCATTTAGATGTTCTGCATAATATTTTCCGGGAAAATTAAGACTTGACATTTACTAAAGATGTTGTTATACTATATATGTGTTGGCCGTGAGAAGCCAATAGCAAACTGAAAAAAGCCGATGCCTGCCATTTCCTGAGCCTTGGTTTGCGGCAATTCTCACCTGGGGATGGCAGACACCGGCTTTTTTTATTAGGAGTAATATATGGATAATTTGCAGATTTTTGTCAACCAAGACTTTGGTGAGATAAGGGTCGTTGACCGCGAGGGCGAGCCCTGGTTTGTTGCCAAGGATATTGCTGCGATTTTGGGATATAGCGAAACATGGGCTATGACAAAATTATTGGATGACGACGAACAGCAAAAACTTGAAACCAACGCAGCGTTGGTTTCAAAAAGTCGCGGTGGCGCAAGGACTTACGTCATCATCAACGAGTCTGGCCTTTATCATGCAATCATTAAATCCACCAAGCCAGAAGCGAAAGCTTTCCGCAAATGGGTGACTTCCGAGGTTTTGCCTTCCATTAGAAAAACAGGCCGTTACAGTGTACCAGGGGATGTTGGAAGAATAGGCTTGGATGAGCTGCCCAAACTTGCTCCGATCTATGATGGAGCGATAAAGGTTGCGGAGCTTCTTGGTTTTGAGGGAGCTCATGCTAAGATAGCGGCATCAAATGCCATAGAAAAGCTTCTTGGTATAGACATTTTGGAAACCTTTGGTGCGACGGCACTGATTTCTACCACCCAAGAACGGTTGCTAACTCCTACTGAATTAGGTAGAGAGCTTGGGGGTTTAAGTGCCCAAAAAGTTAATCTTTTACTGGCGGAAGATGGACTCCAGTATAAGGTTGACAAGCAATGGCGCTTGACCGAAGAAGGGAAAAAATGGGGCCGTTATTTGGACGTAAAGTTACCCAAAAGGCCTTCGGGTAAAGAGAAGCTTACGCCAATTCAGCAAATCAAATGGTGTGAGAGCGTATTGGATCAAATAAAGGCTGATAGCTGATTTTGTTAAAAAGAGCAAACCCGTCGCCTCGTATTGAACGAGGCGGCTTTTATCTCCACCTACCATCATAAACAAAACAGTCATCATAAAAGACTGTTTCCGGCACATATGAGAACCCGCCAATAATCACTATCTTATCGGGATAAATAATAGGATTCTGACCCGCCAGGGCAACAGGCATGTCTTCTTTTCTCTCCCAAATTATCCCGTCTTCGCTGCACCACACGTCATTACAGGTTTCCACGTCTTTTGACACGCATCCGCCGAATACCCATAGTTTGTCTTGCCATACACAACCGTAGCAATTGCCCCGTGGCCGCCAAGGGGTCGTATTAGCAACCAGCTCCCAGGTTGCGCCATCTTTGGATTTCCACACGTCGTTATATAAATTATCGGCCGAATCCCATCCACCCCAGAGCCAGATGTATCCTGCTTTCACTCCAAAACTGAAGCCGCGCCGCTCACCCCAGGGCGCACGGAAATTGACGCATGTCCAATTGAGTCCATCGTCACTACACCACACATCACTAAAGGCGCGTAAGCTATTTGGTGGTACCGGGTTGAGATATGTCACCCCGCCAAAAAGGAAAATCTTATCATTGAATACAACAACACCGTAGTGTTCCCTAGCTTCCCAGCTGGGGTTGGTTGTGAGGAGTTCCCAGACCGCGCCATCCTTTGATTTCCAAATGTCACCATATACGTGACTAGGCTCTCCGTAGTGATAGCCCCCAAAGATATAGATTTCCTCGTGAAATGAGACGGCGCAAAAATAACAACGTGGCTCCCAGGGAGCCTGGCCAATATATTTCAGTCCACTATCACTATACGTCCAAACGCCATTATAGAGGTTTTTGCCGTCCCAACCGCCTATAATATAGTGCTTTCCTTGGTTTTCGACGGAAGCATACATGACACGAGATTTCCAAGTTTTCATTAATGGTGAGTTGCTCTCTTTTGGGCAACCCACCAACAGCGCACAACTCAATAAAATCAAGTATTTCATGCCCCTGTCCTTATAAACCAATACTTCGTAAGGCTCATCATGTAATCACTCGAAGAGGCGTTCTTCCCATTAATCGTTCCTTGGAGTGTGTGATACCCACTCGTAGATACGGTGATGCCAGTCACCGTCTTTTTTACGTTAGCGTCCGATGACGAATCATACCAGTCTTGCCCTGTTGCGAAATTGGTGCCGTCAAGCGACCAGTCAATCATGCCGCGATCAGTTGATTCGTACCCTAACACGTGAAACTCATACGTGCCTGCTTTCAGAAAAACCTGCTGTTTAAATTTATCGCCATTGGCGGGGGGTGACTGACGCACCTGAACCCCATAAGCTTGTGTTGAATCCACAAGTCGAGATAGCGCGTTTCCTGATTCGACTTGGGCCTCGTCATGCCAACACGTCGCCTGATCAGGATAATCCAGGTATTTATTCGTGCTGCCTTCGGCAAGATCATCTGTAGTCTTGCCCGTAAAGTCCGTTCCACCAGTGATTGATCCCCAGCTCATCTTTTTTTCCTTTCTTCTATTATAGCCTTAAGCCTTTTCACAATATGAATTTGCGATTTTTCCTTTACAGAAACACCCCGAAGTGCATCCTCTATATCCTCAAGAAATCCGGGTTCTAGACCAAAAAGTAAATGACTCTCCCCGTTTCTAAAGGTTGGAACGCCTGATTTTTTTGAATTTTCGAGGTCGAAACAATATTCGATTTGTCCATCAACTCCTTTATAGGAGCCATCAACGCCGATGCAATGCCGCCCGGCGCAACCAATAAGAATGAAGAAAAGAAGGGAAAAAATAAGTCTGTTCATTGCCATATCTCCATTAATTTAGTTAGATAGGGAATCCAGTTGATTCCGCTGGAAGTATTGTATTTTTTGAATTTCAGCAATTCGACATCTCGTCTAAATTCGCTGATGTCCGCATATCTGAGTGCTGGATTAGCGTTATGAGCGCGCTCGAATATTTCGCGTTCTTCGGGTGGAAAAATATTCGAGGGGAATTTGGCGCGCAAAGCTGCCTGGGTTGATTCATCTGAGTACTTTTCGCGTCCATCGGAGCCTATTTCGATCACAATGTCACTGAGGTCTGGCTCCCGCCTGGCCCACATGGCCCAGAATGTTCGGCCTAGCGCAAATATATCATCTCGAAAGCTCCGCTGCAGCGGATTCTCAAGTTGTTCGGCAGGCGAATAAGCAGGGGTTCCTAGGCCACGCGTTGACGGGGAAGTTAGCTCCGCATGTTGGCACACCCTTGAGATTCCGAAATCCAAGAGAACTGGGCGTTTGTTCAATACTAGAATGTTTGCGGGCTTGATATCGCTATGCACCACGTTAAAACGATGAACTATATTCTCTAGCCCCCGCGCAATCAAGTACAACAGCTCTATCACCTCTTGGTCTGTTCGATCTCGGCAATATTCTATAAGTCCTTGTCCGTCAATAAGTTCCATAATGCAATACAGCTGGTTTTTATATTCAATTCCGCCAGGAACGAAGTCGTATATCGCAGGCACATATAGCTCTGTGAGCCCCTTTTTTCTTATTTTTTCGTGTAGCTGCTGCTGGATTAGCACCCCTCGTTTGAATCGCTCGGTGTCTTCGTTTTTATGAGGTTTCGCCTTTGACAGCCCCTCACGATAGACGTTCAACACATACTCCCGGGCCTTAACGAACGTTGTTTTCTTTTTCTTCTTCTCTTGTGCGGGTGGATCCGCCGGAAGGCAAAATTTGAAAACAACGTCGTCTTTTCGCTGATAGTCGTAAGCCACGCAGATTAAAGAACTTCGGGAAATATACGTGAAGTGACGAAATACGTACCGTCGGTCTGCTCCCGGAGTATCTTCCCCCTTGGGATTACGAGGTGGCGATACGCTTTTTATAAGCTCTCGACCCCAGGCCCTTATCGGTGATTCAATATCGCTATTCGATTCTAATAGCGTTTTATTATTGAGCCTGGCAATCTGTACTAAGTGCCAGGTGTATTTATCCATCAATGTTTTCCTGAAATAGTACTATAGAGGTCTACTGCAAGCCGCCTCACGTCGTTTTTCATTTCAATTACTGGTTTTCGCAGAAATGAAATCCAACCGCCCGGTGGTAGCCTGTGCTTGGCAATCACCAAGAGAACGCCTATGAGACCGAAAATCGCGGCATCGAAATAATTATTTCCCCTCCAGCATTCCCAGGCATGGGCAAGTATTCCGTAGGAAAGCGCACCTAGAAGGGCGTCAAAATTTTCTACCGTTTTGACAGCACCCTTGGCAGTGCCCAAGGCTGTTGATTTTGCGACGTTTATTGTTATATCGCGGGTTGTTACGAAAAATCCACGGTTTTCTATCTTGACGGCTTTCGCCGCCTTTCGCTGCTCAGGGGTAGTCTCAGTGAGTTTGACCTGGCTCTCATATTCAATTATCCGCTCAACGGCTTGTTCGTCGGATAGCCGAGAGTCTACGATATAGGTACGTTCGCCTGGGTCTTGGTCGGTAATTTCGTCATCCGACATAGTGAATTCATCTTCTTTTTTTTTCTCCATGCTTACCCCCCTAGGTTTTTCAGTATTTCCCCTAAGAGCTTTAGCGATTCACGCTTGCGTCGTTCTATTTCGTTTCTCCATAGCTCCAGGGCTTCCAAACGGGTATTGCTGGCCTTTTCAAGCTTGTCAATGCGAGGGGCTATAGAATCCAGCCGCTTTTGGGCTGCCGCCTGGAATTCGTCCGCAACCTCTTTAATCTTTTGCTCGCTTGCTGCGGCAGCGACTTCCATTTGAGCGATTCGCTTCTTGACTTGGGTCTCCATTTCGTTAATTTTGGCCAAAAGCTGGCCTTCGGCCTCTTTGAGTTTAGCCATGATCTCACGGGCCATTACCTCTTGGAATGTGAAGTCTCCCACTTTTTTCTCCTTTCGTTTCAATAGGGCCTGATTGATTAGCTGGATAGCTTCAGAGCGATCCATGTCTACGCTAACGTAGTTCCGTCCGTTCTCATCTCGCCAAAATATGATCTGACCGAGATATTCTCGGAGAGTCTCTTCGTCAATATCCCCCCGGAAATCAATTATCATCTCCGATACGTTCCCTCGAAAGCCGGTAAAATCCATTATTTTCCTCTCCCACCGAACAGGTACAACAGATAGCTGTTAGTCGAAATCACAATCGTATTAGTGATAGTGTGACCCCAGCGGGCTGCAGGTGCTGAGGAGGGTGCCATATCAACGACGGCATCGTAATTAGGCGAAAAGAAAAGCGTCTCATCGTGCAAATTTCCGTTACCGTCTACACCTCCGAATATCAAAACGTACTCGTTCCCGTCTATGTCCAACCGATCGCAGGCCGCGCCCCATACGGGTGTTGGCAAATCAGTATAGAATGTCCCTGTGGTTGTGGTATCACCTAATAGATATATCTGGGCGCATACCGAGTCATCGTTCAGCTTTTTGCCTCCGATCCAATATCGCCCATTTTTGGAAAAGGCATTTCGGTAGACAGGGATAGGGTCGCCGCCCAAGGAGTATAGGTCTTGCCGCCAGCCCGTTTCTCCGGTGCTATCATTATAGTAATACGAATGCCACCCTCCTGGTGTTGAAGTAATTGGTTGCCAGGGCACAATAAAGTCATATCGGATTTCGTTCCCCGAAGCAAAATATCCATATCCACCGAAACACGATTTTGATTGAATAGGATGCGAAGTTCCTTCGCACCAGATATCATCGTTTGGCCCATATATTAGGTACTCGCCTGTGCTCCCCCAAAAGGACATCAAGGTATCCCCTTGGTATTCGTCGCAAGACCATCCAAAATCGGCCATCCTTTTAGGCGCGTCGGCGAGTTGAACCCAGCCGCCTGAAGTTGACCATCTCCAAAGATCGTTTAACTTATTTCCGTTTTTGTCGTACCCCCCAAATACGTATACCGGCCCGCTTGTGACCCAACAACTAACGTGCCCCCAACGGGCTGGTGGCCCAGAGGCCAATTGCGTCCAAGTGTTGTTTAGGCCATCATATTCCCAAAAATCATTAAATATCTGGAAGAACTCAACCACGTTTCCTTGGTAATCCAGAGCCAAGGAAATATCAGTGCCTGAGAGCGTAATTCCTTTGTATTCAACGATTTCACTGTATCCTGGGAGATACACATATACTTTGCTACCAAAATCAACGCCCGCATAGATTCTACCGGTCTTCCAAGGGGGTTGATTTTGGTGATAATTGGCGTCAAAGGGCACCAGCGGCACATTATCGCCTATTGTAACGAAGTTACCAAACGCATCAAATTTCCCCCGTTTTCCGACGCGATTGCCGCCTGAATCGCCCGTATCTACTACATAACAGAGGGTATTCTCAGGGAAGCATATCCAACCGCTTGGTGTCCTATGGAAAATTACTTTACTTCCCACTTCCGGGATTTTGCCAAGTTTGTTCTCAGCGATAAATTCCGATGAATTGTCTACGTCCCATAGCTTATAGCCTTTAACGTAACTGCTGTTAGCGCTTGATACCTCGATCAGTATCGCGTAATCCTCATTGACCGGAGGCCCTGGGATATGGCCGTATTGGGAACCCACAGTGAAAGTGTTTTTCATCAGGACACCGTAAAATCTAAGACGTTTCCTGCCCCGTCCACCTTAATTTCTAAGGTGTCTGAGCCCACAGTGACCGAAAAGCTGTCCGCTTCGTCGCCGTAGCCCGGCACGAAGCAGAGATAATAGCTAGGAGTGCCCTCAATTCGCTGGGCCAGGTATATTCGCCCGGCTTTCGACGGGCTGCCATAATAGGTAGTATCAATAAATTTCAAATTTAACGTCTCTGAGCCTGCAGGCACTTGTTTTTGACCTGTTTCGTCGAAAGCCACCTCTCGGCCTAAGCTCTCGCCTAAATCCTCAACGAAAATCAACTGCGCATGGGCGAAGCATACCCAAGAATACTTTTCAGCGGCCTCAACATGGCGCTCAGGCCCTTCAGTCCCCTGGGAATTGAAGTCTCCACACCGGTGGAACAGCGCAATTTGGCCGGCCTTAAGAATCCCATCCGGAGGATCGCCATTTCGCCCATACCACAAGAGCTTCGCGTAGAATAACTTAGGATTCTGCGAAGCATCCCATAGTTTCTTACCCGTAACAATTCCGTTTTCTGAGGATTGAACCTCTACTAGGATTGTGTAATCTTCGTTGACCGGAGGGCCTGGGATATGGCCGTATTCTGAGCCAAGGGTAAATGTATTTTTCATTTGCATCATGCAATAATTAGCAATTGAAACGCCGCCAATTCGATGTATTCAGAGCCAAGGGTAAATGTATTTTTCATTTACACCATGCAATAATTAGCAATTGAAACACCACCGATTTGGCGTCTTGATTCATATAGATTAGAAGTATTGTCCGCCTTCAAAGGTTCAATCGGCCTAAAGTACAGCGGTAGCCCCTTTTGGTGCTCCCAAATTTCGAGGTATTCAAAAAAAGCATCGCCCGCTAAGTTCCATTCTTTGGGCACCCTAGCCGGCATTACGTTATCGTATTGTTGATTCAAAATTGTCGTTTTAATCTTCGCGGTTTCCGCCGCTTCCCATGGGGGATTATAATTCTCAGAAGAGAGAAGGAAACCAATTAAATAGCTATAATCTAAGGATTTAGAATCAGTCTTAAAGTGTGAAATCCGACATCCTGCGTCGGATTTGCAGCGCACTACTGAGTATAGATCACGGACAATTCCGCGCCGGTTGAAATTTTCCTTTTCTTTCTCTACCTCAAAGACCGTATCGTTTCCCGCAGTCTCAAACCGAGTGGTCTTAGATAAATCCCAAGAAATCCAAATAGCAGTTCCACTTGGTTGCCATTCGGTACCACTGTAAGTCATTATTTCGCCTTCGCTTAGATCGCCTTCTAAGTCGTAATTCCACCGGATTCTGGCATATACCTTGGACAGTCCCCCGCCCCCAATCCGAGTATACCAGCGCCATTTTGCGGTAGTCGAATCGAATGCGCATTTCGTCTCGACTGTGTAAGGCGTCTCATCCGGTGGAGAAAGGGAGGGAAAAGAAGAAGCTTCGAGGCTTAGCGGGCCTTTCTTGGTCGTTGACTGTCTGATCTTCGCGGTCGCTTGAATGCAGGCTTCATTCGATTCTATGAAAAGAAAATCGTCAAATGTCCCAACATTGCTTGGGTCTACGGCTCCGCCGGCCTGTACCCCGTATATTTTGGTGCTATACGTTGTAGGGGTAACGTTATCGCACTTAATTACAGAGCTAGAAGCAGGGAACCATAAAATCTCGTAAGTGTCCTGATCTACAGTTTGAACGACGAAACCATAATCGCCGGACGCCGGCAGCGACCCGGTTACACTCATAGCTTTGGTGTGGTCGTTTGTCGCAGCACTAGTAACTACGGTCTTGACAGCAAATGACGTGTCTGCACCCAAGTTTTGATCAGCAATCGGGCGGATTGAACCCTCGTCATCGGTCGCAACGACCGGGATTATTTGGCCCCAAGCGCCAATGCTTCTGGTGTTTTTCTGCCAGAATACCCATCCTACTTCGTCTCCGGCATTGGTGTACGTATAACGGGCATCCGTGGTGGACTGGTCAGAAACCAAGAATCCCTTTTGGGTCGCCTTCCATTCGATAGGCACACCTGAGGTGTGTTCCCGATATACTTTGTGGTCTGGTTGGTCGCCAACTTTCATGGGTTGCGCCTCTTTATATTCTTGATACCATAGGGGATTCCTCGCCGGTCGGCACCTGGCGCATCAAATACGCTATCGCCCGCTGGGGTAGCTGCTGCTCCAAAGTCGGGTCGGGCGGGCGATCTCTCAAATCTACTATCGTCTCTAGCCCTGATTTGGGTGAGAATACGTAAGAGACCCCCTTCATGTTGCCCGTGAGTGCTACGTCAACTTTACCCGCCAACGTGACAAGCCCGGAATATCTATCTTTGAACTGGTTCATCAGCCGCCCGGCCTCGCTTTGAGCGATGGCTTCAAGAATTCCGAGGTTCGTTGGTGTGTTGGGGTCATATATTATTGATCCCGCAATCCCTAATCCGGCTTGCGTCGAGTATTCGCGGACAGATAGACGTGCATGCTCTTTGCTTGATAGATAATCAATCTCAGGGCCCTTTCCGCCCAAATGCGAGAAATCTATCGGAATGGAATAGAACCGCTTCGGCGAATCAAATCCTTCATTTCTATAATTGCTCCAGATTACTGAAATTATTGTGTCAAGCGTGTGATTTTCCACCAAATGGCATGTCTCCAAGAGGTTGCCGTCCACCAAGGGAGAGGGTAACGGGTCTAGGGCGCTTGGTATTATTGTCTTGATTGTGCGATCAGGGGAAGAAGGATAAGAGACTTGAAATATCCCTAATGCCTGATCTACTGTTCTGATCGTTCCTGCCGTTGGCTTCTGCCTTAGCGGGTCTTTTTGGTCTACGTACCAGTTATATGCTTGAGTGCTCCAGAGCGCAATTTGCTTTGCCTGTGATGGGTGCCGCTTCCCAGGAATCACACAGTAGTCCGCAAAAAGCGGCGCTGTTGGGCTGTAGCGACTATAATTATCAATCACGGCCACACGCCGGGGTTCCCAATATTCGATTCTATCCATGATATAAGGGTTGAGCTGGTAAATCCTTCGGTATGCTCCTTTTATAGCGGTCACAATGTGATGGACAAAGGCCTCATTATTTAACGACGGCGTTCCCCCGTCCAGCTTTGCAGCGTAATATCGCTCGAAGGCTTCTGAAAAATAATATTCCCGTATTTCCTGTTCCGTGATCGGGGGATTGAGTGAAGCCAAATATTCCCAAAGGGGTAGCCACTCTCCGAGATGGATTTCTCTATTAGAGAAGGGAGAAAAGACAGGATAAGGACAGGAAATCACATTCTGGCAGCCTATTACCCGCCATTCGTCTATGTCCTTTTGCGACCAGATTGGTGGCTTGGGGGTGATAGGCAGAAGAAATCCCCCTGGTCGCTCTTCTTTTGTGGCAACCACTCGTACTTCCATTTTTTTCTTAAATTTGACATTGACTTTTCGGGGCCGAATTCGGCTCTTGTCCTCAAAATATATAGTGCCTGGCTTTGTTTTCGCTTGGTTTTGATATTGAGCGATGAGATTAATCTGGGTGTCATCAAAATAATCTTGGCTGTAGACGTACACCTGACCATTGGGCTTAATCCCAATGTTCATGCGGCTTGCAGCTAACAGCTGCGCAAAACCTCTGTAAATATCAATGCCGTCCGCTTCCACGTTCTCTATAATGTAAGCCCCGTCATCGCTCGCAAAATTCGGATCGAATGGAATCCCATGTTTGGCCATTTGGTCTTCGAGAATTTCCTTCATTGTCCAAGGGACTTCCATTCCCTTGAGCGACCATGAGAGGTACCGACCGGTGGCAAAGGTATCAAAATATTGCCTAAGCGACGCGGGTGTGGTATCGCTAGCGTTGACGCCTTGTCCTTTAACATTCGCTTTACGAGTCTTGTTGTAGCTATAATGGAGCAGTTTCCCTCGCCAGCTCCAGCGGGAATCTGCAATCGTCCACATGACGTGAAACGGGTCAATTTCTTTGGGTTCCAAGAGATATAACTGTTGAAATTCAAGAACTACCGGGTCAGGCTTGCCCTGCGTTCCGCCCCAGCATTCTATCTTGAGACTTGTTGGGTTTTGCACACCAAGTAATGCTTGATTTAGCTCGCCTTTAGGCACGCGAAACGAAGTCTTAAAGGGCAAAACCCCCGGTAATAAAGTCCACGAGAACCCCTGCATGAGCATGCAAACGCCGCCTATAGTGACACGCGGGCAAGGAAAATCAACCATTTTTTATCCTAACCCTCCCTCGCCGATGACGGTAAAGGAATAAAAGGGTTCAACATAAAGGTACTGATCTACAAACGAATAGAAGTACACACGCATTTTTTGCGTGTTAGAAACGCCTCCGGCCCCGAATTCCTTGATTTGCCGCCGAACCGTTCGATTGCGAAGTAACCATATTCCTGGTGAATCGTCATTATATTCAGGTGGTTCTGCCGGGGGCGAACTGAGTTTAGTTACTGATATATTTCGGTTTAGCGTCTTTTGCTGCCCAATTCCATAGATATTATAGGTGTAATCCTGGCCGTCCCACAGTTTCTCAGCTGTGAGACCCTTGTCGTTTGAAATCGCGATAGATTCTGACAGAGCGATGACCGCTGAATTTGAATTTGGCGCTATAAAGGTCAAGCCCCCAGAAATTGTCCAGTTATAGGGATTTACAGTCTTCGACTCGCTTTGAACGATATAACTTCTACCGCTTTGCGAATAATCTCCCAAATCCAGCATATCCCACACGTGCTCTATTAGCCACGGTTTGACGGTATCCTGGTATACCTCTTCTAGGTCTGTATCCGTTCCAACTACGTCCTTGGAGATCGTGCAATTATACGAAATCGAAACCGTCGTCGCCGGGATCGCGGCGTAGCCGGCCCCTGAGACGCCAATTTCCTGGGCGTATCGCACCGAATAGTTGACGTTTGGGTCAATTATCGCGGCTACATCCATAGTGCCGCTGGCCTGGTTGCTCAGTATCTCTTTATAGGTCAGTGTGGCATTGAGGATTTTTTCCTCTTGTTCCTCACGAATGCTTTCGGCTACAAGCTCATAATTCCCACCAAGAGCCGCCAGCACGGACGTTGCCCAGTTTTTCCCGCCGGTAGCGGCCTGATAATTTTGCAGCGCGCTATTGGAACCACCAGCGGTATAGAGGCATTGAAAAGACACAGTGCGCCGCCGGCTCGGCGCATAGGTGATTGTGAAGCTTCCCTCTCGTCTGTAATCGTATCCCGTCTGATCAAACGGAAGCTGGATTACCAAGGAAAATTGATAGGCCCGTGATACCTTGGTTGCCGTTTCGTTTGCAATTTTGGTTAACGTTGGCCGGGCCAGAAACCCCGTATTCGCTGAATGCGAAAGGTTAAATTCTTCTACTCCACCAAGTTTCAGGGTGAAATCCTTATTGATTTCCGTTAATTTTTCCTCCGCCTCCTGGCAGAGATCAACCAGGCCGCCGGCCGAAGTTGACAAAAGCAAAAAAGTGCATGAGATAGAAACCTGTTTTTCGTTCTCGTTCAACGAGAATTTTTCGATTGTATTCGGTAGTGTATATCCGTTGTAAGTTATTGTGACCATTTATTTTACCTCAATCCTCATGCAGTTCACTATTCCGGTAAATCGCCCATTCTCGGTCGGCCCATTTTTTTGTCTTCTTTGCTGTCCTGAGCCAAAAATCCTCTGAATCCTCTAATATGTCTTGAACAATATCCGGGACTAGGCTACCGACCCGCCTCGCTCGCGATAGTGCCTCTGATTGTCTATCACCAATGGCTTCAAAGCGAGCGTGCATCCGCTCAAGCTCGTCGAAACTGGGCGTATGCCCGGAACGAGCCATTTCTAATGCCCAGTTTTCCAATCTTTTCAAAGGTTCGGTATGTTCCAACGCCATCTTTGAACCAATAATAGATGATAGCTCTGACTTTAGAACACCCGTAATGTCGCCACTAAGCGCTTTAAATCCTTGTATTACAGCCTGCCCTATTTCAGCGGCGAGAGCACCCTTGGTCATGGGCAGCCCCATGCCGCGACCCATACCCTCTGTGAAAGTCATACCCACTTGGCCCCGGACACCCGTTGTTGTCTCACTCTCAATTTGAGCAGGCTGCCTCAGTCGCTCTTCTATCTCTAGTCGCGAAACCGGCTTGCCCTCGGCGATCGCCTCAGCTACCTTTAAGATAGCGTCAACCATGCGGTCAACCATGTCATCTCTATCACCTCTAGACATCAGTACAACCCCAATAAGCAAGAAAAGGAAAAAGTACGCATGACTGACGGATAGTTCGATCCGGCCACTTTTTGTTGCTTAGCAGCGGATTTTTCAACTAGCATCAATTTAGCAGTAAGCTCAGTAATATTAAAGATTTGATCAAGTATGGCATCTTCAATATCCAGTATCCCCGCCCCGGTAGACGTACTCGCTACGCGGTTTGCGCCGATCATTGCGCACTCTCCGTAAGGATCGTTAAGATTTTCTACAAAAACCACCAAAGAAAAATTCTGAGTCACCACCCCCGGATGGTCTGGATCACACACAAATCCTTGATCTACCAGGAAAGCCACAGGCGATCGAAAGCGAGCAAGCTGCTGAATCGGCACTTCGGGTACAATATGAACGGCATCACCGAATATCTTATTGCTTGTCCCAGACCAGGTAATTGTTTGTAGCCAATCGCGCAATCGCTCGAATAATTGTTTTGGTGTCATCTTAGTACCGCTCCTGATAAAGGCCCGAAATACGCGATCCCATCTGTCGAGCTGCTCTTGCGTAGTCCATCAAAAGCGACTGGAAACACCGTGGGATCACGATGACTGAATTTCAATTTCGAGGCCTCAACGATATTAGGGCAAGCCTTTTGGAACAGCAGGCATGGGTGATTGTCCGTGTCCTGGGGCACGAAAATTAAAGCATGGCTATAAGCCGATAGATCAGTTCCCGCCGGTATACTACCTGGGAATTCAACGGCCCCTCCGCTGGAAAGCCCAGGAAATAACCGCTCAAGCAGTGTGCTATTCCAATTCTTTAACACCGCCGTGAGAACCGGCGCACAACCTAGGTATATTTTTTTGTAAACTTCAACCCCGGTTTCCTCCTGACGAAAAGTCGCGATTTTATAATTTGGTGAAAATATGATTCCACCCGAGCAAAACCCAAGCTTCGTTCCCCAGCCCGCCTCATTGCTAAGATCGGTAGGATTCCAAAATAGGTATCCAGCAACCTGGATTATCTCATTGACATCAGGATGCGTTGCAAACCCCATAAATACTAGTCTCCAAAGGCGACCCTCATAAACGGCCATTAAGGGGAAAAAAAGGAAAAAAAAGACCTAGAAGTCGTTAGAAAATTAAAATCGCTTCTTGGCCTTTTATTTTGCTCATTTTCATAAATTACTGCGTAGCAATATCTTACAAATCTGCGTAAGTTTCCCCGCTTGATGTGTGTGGTAAAAATTTCCCATAAATTCTGGCCAACCAGGTTTGAATTCGCCCGTCATTTGAAACAGAATCAGTGAAAGTCCAATAGTCACCGACAAGAGCGTCGGTTGACCCAACCAAAAGCAAGTAATATTTGCCGTCAAACAGCACCGGTTGAGCTACGATCACTTCGTCAATCAGGACATACCCGGTTGTACGGCTTGATAACGACACCTGAACACGAATTCCACTACCATCATAGTCTTCTTTGAAGTTCTCGTACCACCCAGCTGTACTTGCTCCACTACCCAAAATTAGGCGATTCCAACCGGTTTGCGAACTCAACGTTACGCTTACGGTCTGCGTCCCGAGTCTCAGTGTCAGCGTTCCGTCGCCCGAACCTGTCTCACGATTATAATGGACAACCGCCAAAACCGGCCGAGAAATATCAATAGATGCACTAGTGATATACTGAAGGACATTGCTATCACCCCCGCCATCTACGAATTTCAGGGCTTTGCTTCCGCGAAACACGGTAGTAGTCTCTTCGTCGAAATCCGACGCGTCGGACAGTGTCCAGCCTGATACCGAAATAGAAGGCGCAGAGCCCGTTATGGTCTCGAAACCCCCGTTACTTATGAGTTGTGAGCTGCTCTCACTTGAAACAACATATATTGTCTTGCTCCCAGACGGACAATCACCGAGGGATAGCTCGTCATGCTTTGTTTCCCCATATCCCCGAATAATTGCGGTTTCAGCACCCTCGGTGCCCCCTGTAAAGGCGTCAGCTGTAATTTCTACTCGAGTGATCCCGGCCGGGAATTCACCGCCTTCTAGATCGTAGTTGTCCTTATTCTTTGTCACGCGTAGCAGGGTGCCATCAGAATTATTGCCCGCACCAGCGGAAACAGAGCCGAAAGTGTAACCTCGGTGGCGCACCGTTTCAGACGCATCTACCATTCCCTGATATATCTCATCTAAAGCATCAGAGATTGATGCGGCCCGCCCATCATAGCCGACCTTCGCGAGCTCAATCAGCACCTGCTGGAGCAGACCAGGGGCATTTCTAATCAAATTAGATAGTGAATTTCGGAAATTCGTCACCTGCTGTTGGGTCGCTGACACATGATCTCCGACATAGCTTTCCTGGAGCGATTCTTCCATTGAAACAAAATTTGGAGTGTTGTCTACCCCATATTTGTAGGTCTCATCAATAATTTTCACAAGATACCGAAATTGCGTCCACAACTCGGCCTTAGTCGCCTGACTCATCTCTCGACCCTCAAAGGAAATTCAACAAAGCAGTTTATCTCGGTCTCTATACCAACCGACTCAACTACGACATATAATTTTAGCTGGCCATATTCATCATACATGTCTAAGTCTCCACCAAATGGTAACTTAGACCATCCGTCACAGCCGTGCTCGCCGAAGTGAACGCCAGGACACCCGCATTGCTCCCAACCGGGATTGAATACGCGGCATTACCAGCTAACCGCTGCCTAGTTGAATCACTTCCCAGATTCGATTTCACAGTCGCTGAATCAGCAGCATAGGCCATGTATGCCTCGCCGAAAATTACAATATTCACGAGTGTCACAGTCGGCTTATCACTCAAATCAATTTCCGCTACTGTCGAAGGTGGTGAGCCAGCTGCTGGAAGGTCAACTGTCTTTATTGTGCCTTCCAGTCCACCACCTGTTCCCGCAAATTTAGCCATGTTTAGCTCCTAATTCTCAATTGTGTCTCTAATCCCCGAAACACGGCGTTTTCCAAATACCAGCCGCGCCGAATCCATATCCGGCCTAGTTCCAGAACGTTCGCGAACAACAGTAAGATTGCTGTTGCTGGCCGCCTCAGCATAAACAGCCTTCCGAATACCCAAGAGAGCTCCATAAAAGTCGCCCGATCGCCACTTAATGAGCGAGGTGTCACGCGCTTTGTAGAACTCCAAGAAGTAAACAGTCCCGCGACATAATATTGCAACATGGCTCGCATTATTGTCGTCATGGGCAATACCCGTAACACGCTCAAACTCGCCGATGGCATCGCTCGCAGCAGCTTCTAACACGTCTGTATCTATTGTAGTTGCTGAATTTGAGGAATTTGTCAGTTCAATTAAAAGCTGCGTAGCAAAACGATTCTGAACAGCAGCGGCTATATTAGCAGCGCTCATTTATTCCTGCCTTTCTTTCGCTGCGTCTCCATCAAAACTTCTTTGAGTTCGCTCCCCTCTGGGATTTTCGGCTCATTTATTTCAAGGGATTCGGCCCCCGCCTGATAAAAAGAAGGTGATGAAATTGGATTATACTCATCCTCCTTAACCAAAATTATAAGCTCTGACGCAAGACAGCTTTTCAATTCACCAGTATTTTTATCACGCCACCTCACATCAACCATTTTGGCTCGCTCCCAAAGAGCCTCAACTTGCTTTTTGGTCAAAGGCCGACACAAGACCCCAAACTCAAAATATTGCCCCTGATTCTCTTTCAAAGAGGCTGCATTAGGAAGCACTCTCTTATCGAAATTAATACCAAGAAGCGTTACTGACTCTATAGGCGCGTCCGGTTTTAACGCAGTAATATAATATTCGGTCGCCTCGTTCTCACCTAGAGGGGGTAATTTAGCAGGTTTGCGCACCTTATAAGCCACCGCCGTACTACTCATAACACCAGCTTTAGCAACATACATCTGTATATCCTTTCATAAATAAGCGCCAGGGGGAGAAAGGGAAAGGGCCTGGGCGCTTGAAGCTCCCCCTGACTAGTTGTTTACCTTAAAGATAACGCCCGGAAACCACGGCCCTAACGCGCAACGCACATGAGTATGGAGTTTATACTCACCAGTCTCTCTTGCTGAATCAGAATTCTGCATATCCGCAATTATAGACTCGACATTCTTGGGTTCGCGAAACACAAACGGTTTCCAAAAGCTGTGCTCTAGCACCACATACCAGTCCGAGGTATCGGTCAGATATGGATTGGTCTGCCATTCAAAAATGCCTTTGAGCCAGTTCGATTCCGACACGATGTTTTCGCCGGAAATCTTGAGATATTCTGACTGTGCGGTTTTTTGGAACACCTCGTTCGCGGAATTCGGCACGATCGCAAACATTTTGCTAAAATCAGCCTCTTCTGGCGAAAGTATCGGCTTTCCGGCAGTCGGATCAATGAACGACAGGGCCCGCTGCTGCACTTGCGCAAAATCATGGATTATACCATCAGGGGTCAACCCCGACCCGGTAATGATATTTCCACCGCTGACCCCCAACCGGTCGGCCCCGTCACCGTCAACGGTTGAAAACAGAGCGGCACCGTCGAAAGCATTGAGAATGCTGGGATTCAGGTCGGCTACATTATTGAAATATTCAGAAATTAGCACATCTGGAAGCTGACCATACCGCTGAACCGCGATCTGAATATGCGATCGCAAATCACCGAGTTGATCATCTTCTTCGTCCCAGCGACTCCAGGGAATAGTAAGTTCATAGTTATACTTTCCCAGAGTCAGGTAGCGATCTCTAAACGCCTGAGCCTTGCGACCTGTGCCATACGGCCAATATTGTGGAAAAGGCACAGACTCCTTCCAGGCCCAAGTCGCGTTACGTATATTGCTGTCCGGCAGGTACTTGAGCAGCTTTTCCTGTTGTTTTCTGAATACAGGAATTTGCTGTCGCCAGGTTTCCTTAAGGTCGGCGAGTATGCCGGCCTGCAACGATCTATCAATATTCGCAATAGGCATAGCTCACCTCCTTATACACCAGGCAATCTCTCGATAACCGCATAAATATGGAACGCCGCCGCGACATCAGCGGTAAATCCAGTTCCGCCTGACGCCATTTCCAATTTCACCGTGTCGCCAACATGAACCTCATTATTGGCGGTGATCGCCGTCGCGTCAATTTCGGTACCCATGTCAGCAGCACCGTCGCAATCAGTATAGGCCAGAGTGAGAACACCACCTGTAGTATCAGTCCCCCCAATATCAAGATTCAGGTCCTGGTCCCCTGCAACCGCAGCATTATCCCAGGCCACCGGGAGAGCATGAAGCGACACAAATTTATAATGTTCGTAAGCCGTTTCTGTCCAAAGTGTTACAGCGCTAGTACCCTGCAGGGCATTAGTCGGAAAAGTTCCAAACGACTTCACACTATAGACCGAAGGCGCCGCACTCAGCGCACTTACGAGAATTGATTCTACCAAAGAAAATAGGTAAACGTGGCAATAAGTGCCAGAAATCCACTTGAGAACGATTCCAACAGGAGACCCGGCCTGCCTGGTCAGCGTGAGGGTCTGGCCATCGGTGGCCCAGACGAATTTACCGGCATCGGTAATCGCCGAAGCTCCAGTGACACTGACGCCGCCGTAGCGACCACCGCCGAGCAATAGCCCACCCCGGCAAGTAGCAGAGTAAGTCCCGCTCGAGTCGCCGGTTAGGTGATTAGTGTTATCGCCGTCAGACGCACCTAAAACGAGCCCCGCCGGAATCAGATCATCGGCGACTTCCGCAAATTCAACTTTACCAAGGCTTCTATTAAGAGCCGCTAGCCCAAACGGTACCAACGGCTCAGCGTTCTTTATCACTATGTCTTGCCTATTGGCGTCAACGACATAATTTTGGTGTGCAGTTACTACACTGGTAGGATCAGCCATGTTTGTCCTTTCCTTTCCTTTTCAAAAGAAACCTCAATCCTCTTTAAATAGGTGAAACCAAGCGATCCAGATATTGAGGGTCTCGCTCGCTTTCCTCAACAGCATTATTTACCCATTTTTCAACCGAAGGGAACGCTGCCTGGAATTTACGCACATATTCCGCGTTCGCCTGATTTACGGTATCACGGTAAATAGCATAAGCCTTCCGCGCAACTTGGGCAGCCTGGGGGCTACGCTCCTGATATTTCGCGATCAGTTTCTCGTATTCGTTTACAGGCATTGCCTGGAACCGTTCTAAGCTGCTGCTCATACTATGTTTAGGAAAGCTCCGCTTAAGCGACTTCAGATATACCTTCCGGTCTTGCGCTGTACTGAATTGCCTCAAAGTCTCTCGAACCTCGTTAGGATCGGCACCTATAGACTCACAAAACCTCGTAATTTCAGAACTCTCAACAAAATTATGCTGTTCTAGTTCATCCAACCGGCGATTGAGCAGTCGAAGCTGGTACGCAACCGAGCTTGGAGCTTCTTCTTTAGGAGTTTCCGCTTTGCCTTTTTCTTCCACACCCTCAGGGCTTCCACCTTCATCTTTTTCACCGTCGCCCTCAGGCTCCTTACCCTCTATCAGCCCAATAACCTTCAGTAACAAACTAGCAATGTTGGCTATTTTTTCCGCCAAGCTGTCAAGCTTGTTAATCACATCACCCTCGAACCCCTGAAAAGCCTCCGTCTTTTCGCCTTCAGTAAGCTCCTTCTCCCTTTCTTCGGTCTCAGAAATTTCATCCACTTTATCTTTGATTTCATCTCCAATCATTATTAGCTCCTGAAATCTAACCAATTGGTAATTCTGCACTTCTGTCATTACTGACTCATCCTCTTCCAACAACAAAAGAGGGAACACAAAAAAGGGGTTTTGACTCTCTAAAAGAGCCAAACCCGTAATCTTATTAGCTTCAGGGACATACTCCGGTGAACGATAGGGGTATCTCCCCTCTTTGATGTCATTAAACACGTTTTCCGGTATCTCGATAATATCACCTATCGCTGTCTCACCAAACACATGAACATTATCAAGAAACCCGGCCCCCGGTCTATTCTCAAACCCAGAATGATGTCCACAAAATACCCTAAGATAGTGGCCATTATCCTGGTCTACCTTGATCTTTTTGACGCACTCCTTTAGTCCTTCTAAATCCAGGCTACCGCGATCCGGCGAAGAAAATGACCTGAAAAATTCCACATTGCGTATAGCATATTTGCCATTCGGTTGCCTATTCCAAGAATATAACTTCAAAGGATTTAACATGTCAAACTCTCCATAATTCAGAGCCGACCGGTTGTTGCGGCATAGGTAGGTGCCCCTTCTCTTGAGTCTGCGATAGTTGTCGTACCCCGATCTTTATTTTCACGTCACCATGCCTTGGAAAATCAATACCTAACTGGGCTAGCGCCGACTGATTACGATAAAAGAAATCAAAAAGTATATCTTCAGTAAGCACTTCAGCTAGCCGCAATCTGTTATACAATACTACCGTGTCAGTTTGCGCCTTGTGCACCGCACCAAGAGCGTAGCTACCAACACCCGCCGCTGTAGTTGATAACTCAGCCCCCAACAGCAAAAGCTGAATTTTCTTATCACAATATTCTATCAATTCCCTGATTATATTCGCCCCCGTCGAACCATGTTCAAACCACTGCACACGGTCAGAACTATCAATAACCGCTAAATGCCGAGCACGGCACGCCTCAAAAGTTTCGATAATCTTATCAATTCGCTGTTGTGCGCTAGAAAACCCCGCGCCGAGCGACGCATTAACAGCAGCCTTCATCAGGTCTATTTGCGCTACCAAGAAGGGCTTTGACCAGCTTTCACAAAGATCTGCCCAGTATTTGATTGCGTAGTGCTTGGTATAAGCCAAGGTATACAACACCTCGCCGAACCCTTCCCAATAAGGCGCCAACTCCTCCTGCATCTGGTAGTACCAGATATAATCCTGCACGGCCAAACCCTCAGGTGCGTTCGGGTTCTCTGACCGATCTTCGAGAATCACATACTGATCAATTTTTGGACACCACATTGTCCAATAAATCCTTGTCCGATCTTCTTGATCCCGCTCCAGGCGCATCCGGCGACGATCCACCTCGGCTAGCCGATATGCCACATAGAGCTTAGCTCCCTCATAGTCCACCCACCTGTAATACTTTCTTTGAATTCCAAGCCCGAAAAGTACTGCTTTCTCAACCAAAGACTTCCGGCAATGCAGGAAATCTCTAATTTGGCGCAACACGAATACACAAAGGTTTTTCAGTTTCTCGTTTTCGCACTCAACCTCAGTGAATTCACCCGAAGCCATTAAACCGAGCAGGTGCAGGCATCTCGCAATTTCCACATCCTTTCGCACAATTTCATAAAAATCATCAGCAGTAACCTGGTCGGCATACACGTTCGGAACATAGCCAATGTAATAGCCAATCTGCTGACGGAGTTCCGTCACATAATTCGGTACGAACTGAATCTTCGCGATGCTCGGCATCTCTCAGCCCTTAAAAAAAGAGAAAAAAAAGCTAGTTAGCAACTCTATAGAAATCAACACCTACAGCGTTTTCGCAAAATGCAATTACATAACTCACAGCATGAGGAGCGAACATATATTTTGTGAGGGGCAATTCCTTTTCTTGGACTTCAGCCTCTTCTTTTCGTTTGTCGGGCCATTTACACCGCTCAAAATCGCGAATCGTTTTGGTGCATCGCGTATGAAGCAACAGCTTAGATTGACCATCCTCTCTAATTTTGAGCGCATTCTGGAGTCCTTGAATGCGGCGCATCGCAGCAAGTTTCTTGCCAATTTCTTTTTCTTTTCTATTCACTCCAACCTCTAGCCCTGCTTGTCGAAATTCCTTTTGAATAGCAAAGTCCCAGAAGTCAACAAACACACCAAGAAACTTTGGAAACCCTTGCATCTTTTCCTTTATTGACGGAATTACGTCAATAGCTGTCAGATTCTCGTCATAAATTTCATCAAATACTATATATCGCCGAGGCTCGTGCTGTACCGCAATAAACACAACAGCTACCGGGTTATTGGGCCGATAATGAACACCCACCAAAACAGGCAGCAACGAAAACGACGAAAAGCACGAGTCTATAAAATTCCCATCACTCATTGAGAATACCTGCCCGCGACGAGACACAAACCGGCCTTCATACTGCTCTGCGAAAACCTTTTCGTCGAGCTCTGTTTTTGCTATCTCCCATTCCTTTTTAGAAAATGTCGGGTTGGCAATCGTATTAAATTGCCACCGCTCCCAGTCGGGGGTATTTTCGGCGATCTGAAAGAATTCCCAAAAGAGCCCGCCATCTGCGTTCGGAGTAGAAGTCGCCAAGAGACCACCATTTCTCGGCCCTATGCGAGCACGTAATTGCCGGTGCCAAATCGAGCGCGGAATTTGGGATGCTTCACAAAGTACAATCAGATCAAGTTCCTCTCCCAAAAGAAGTTGCGGCTTCTCACAGCTTTTTGTTTCACAGAAAGAACCCCAA
>QMOK01000025.1 GCA_003648195.1 Chloroflexota bacterium
GAGCAACGCTTCTAACAATTGACGTAAATCCTCTCTGGTTAGCAGACGTTCTTCTAATGTCTGAACGAGCCTTAATTTTTCTTGGTATCCGCCAAGAAGCAACCGTTCCCAAACTGGAGCGAGTATAGTGATTAGGTATTGCATCAATAGCAGAGTTCCCACCATCACCACGGGAGCGAAATCGGCGTAGACGTCTCCGGCTCGGCGCATAATAGTCACCGCCGCCAACACAGTAGAAGCCGTTATTGGCCCGCGCATGACCCACTTCACCAAACGGCGTTTTATGACCCTGTCTGGCCAGGGGACGCCGAAGAATGCTACCGAATAAGCCATGAGAATAATTAGAAATGAAACCAAGATATTGCTTAAGATGGCTGCTACCCAAAATGTAATGCGATGTGAATAAGCAAAAACGGAACCAAATAGCAAGTAGGGATAAGAACCTAAAGCGGGCGCTAAAGCTCCTCCTATCAGATATCCCATCCTGCGCCTGCTGGAGCTAGTTACTGTTCTTTTATAAGCCCGCCAAAAATTGACCCAGGCCCAAACCATGCCAATTAGGTAATAGGCGGAAAACACCCACGTTAGAGGAGTGCGCTCTAGGTGAGGCGTAACTACACCTTCTACGACTAATGGGCCTACAAGGCGAGAAGTTGGGATAGCAACTAGAAAGACTATTGAGATAATATATGTCAGTCGTACCAATAAGGTTCGGCGACCGCGCGAGGGACGTCCGGTTGTGGCGAGGATAGCGTCAGAGATTTGCAGGTACGCCGAGGGTAAAAACACAAGCCCCACCCACTGGATTCGCAGCCACGCCTCTATCCATTCGGTAGAACTCAG
The DNA here is from genome assembly GCA_003648195.1 of Chloroflexota bacterium. Taxonomy (GTDB): domain Bacteria; phylum Chloroflexota; class Anaerolineae; order Anaerolineales; family UBA11858; genus B10-G9. The sequence continues at coordinate 844 of QMOK01000025.1, forward strand.
CACGCTTGCGACTGTCTCCCCCACAAAAACCACAACCACGCACCCCATAATGAACGCGAAAGAACGCGCTACCCTATTTTTGAGATTGAATGATAACGCATAGAGCAATAGCGAAAAAGCTGTAATAGCTATTCCAACGGTGAGAAGTTGATTCGTTGTTTGTAAAATACCAATCAACATAGTTTTATACGTATGTGGAAAAGAATAAGGCTATATCTTGGTTTGGGTAATATTGGTCGTTATATCCGCAAAATTCGAAGCCTAATTTATAAGCGAATTGAATAGTAGGATAGTTTTTAGATTGCATTTCAAGCGTCAAGTGATTGATGCCCTGTTTTGCACACCATTCTTCTGCTGCGAACATTAACGCGCTGCCAACGCCGGTTTGACGAGAGTCTCGGTCAACAACCAAATCCATGACCCAGGCCCCTCGGGGAGTGATGTCTCTCTTTAGGCTGATGTAACCAATATGCCCCCGCTCGCTTTCAGCCAATAAAAGAGCGTCACGCTTTGTCCAGGTATCGGCTAATTCGGCGGGATTGCGCGGATAGGTGACATGCACCGCCCTGGGAAGGCGCACTTCGCGAAAGGTGATTTCTGTTTGATTTTCGGAAGTGTTCAATGTCATTTGCCAAACATAATTTGTGATGTAATTGTGTTCGAGGCTAATAAGTTTCGGCACGTCCGTAGAAAAAGCAGGCCTAATTTCAATTTGAGGCATAAAGTCTCCGCTATTCTTCGATAGCTGCCTCTACGTAAACCGAGACAACACAAGGTACCCGCTGATTTCCTTCATTATCTACTACCACTAGGCGCAAATTATAGCTTCCCGGTTCAAGTTGAGCAGTATCCCAAGTACCTAACGCTTCGCCGTTTTTTTCTTTATCATTAGCTTGGATTGTTAACCAATTATCCATTCCCGCCTGAGAGATTTCAAATTTATAATACCCGAAATTAGGGATATTAACAGTTCCCAGTACCTCTACAAGACCGCTAACAGTGGTTTCGTTTTCTGGAAAAGTTATCATCACCTCATCAGGGATGCACCCTGCCGAGATGATCGGTTCAGGCGTTTCGGCTTCTTCTGGAGCAGAGGCGGCAGCAAGCAGAGTGACGGTCGGGGAAGACAGTAGATCTAGCGTGGGGGTGAACAAAGGCGATGTTTCAGCGCTGTTAGGAGCCGCGATAGTAACCAGCCCGAATTCTACAACTCCCGCAATTAGAGCAAGTACCAAAAAACTTGCCGCGCTATTAAGCCGCCCTTGCGCACTCTCTTTTTCAAGCCCAAATGCCGCTCCCTGTAACTCTTGCCACGCTAAAATGAACTTGCGCACGTGCCATACCGCGAACAGCCCCATTGCTAGGTAGATAAGAACCTCATATTCTTTCAAAAAGACAAGCACATCATCCATAAAAATCTCTATATTCTATTAAGAATGCCCTTGAGTAACTTAACCATTTTAGGGGTGAGTATTTGCCCAGTTTCCATCACTTCTTCATGAGACGTAATAGACTCTCCATCTAAGCTGCATTTATTTGTAATGCCAGAAATACCTAGCACACGCAAACCGCTATGTCGAGCAACAGTCACTTCAGATGTGGTAGACATTCCCACCGCGTCACCGCCAATGATGCTCAAAAAGCGCAATTCGGCTGGAGATTCAAAGGAAGGCCCTGCTAAACCAACGTAAACCCCCTCGTAGAGCGTGACTCCTAACTCTTGCGCCACTTTTCGGGCTACCTGGCCTAATTCGCGGTCGTAGGGCTGGCTCATGTCGGGGAAGCGAACCCCAAATTCTTCTAAGTTGGGACCTCGAAGCGGATTTTGCCCAGCCATTCCCAATAAATTAATTTGATCGGTGATCAACATGGGGTTTCCGGGCACAAACGATTGATTGATGCCGCCAGCCGCATTGGTAACAACCAACACCTCTATACCCAGGCGTTGTAAAACGCGAATAGGGAGCGTAATTTGTTGTGGAGAATAACCCTCGTAATAATGAATACGGCCATTCATCATCAATACGTCTTTTCCCTCTAATTGCCCAATCACCAAATTCCCCGCGTGGCCTTCTACGGTTGAAACCGGCCAATTGGATAATTCACGGTAAGGGATCACGGTAGGGTTTTGCACTGCCTCTGAAAGCGTACCTAACCCCGAACCCAATATCATAGAAATTCTAGGTTGAATAGAAACGCGAGTCCGAATTTCTTCGGCAATTTTATCAATTTGTTTCAGCGTATAAGTTGCTAACATTATTTTTCCTTGTAATTTTGATATCTTTTCAATAAGTGGGGGCAAGACCTCCGAGGTTTGCGCTACAAAAACCTCGGAGGTCTCAGCCCTGCCCCAAAATATTAATATGAACAGAAAAGAGATTATAACACTTGCCTGGGCATAATACTTTTTAAATATCTTGCGCCTAAATTATATTAGACGCGAATACTGCCTCAAACGCTTTGCCAATATTCTCTAAGTCGGCGTCTTCAACCCAATAATGAGTCACCAGCCGAAAACGGCGTTTGGCTGTTGCGCCCACCAACACGCCGTACTCGCGTAATTTTTCGGCTACTTGCGAAGCGTCAGGCAAAACATTTTCGCGCAGTGTGCAATATACCATATTTGTGGCAGGAGTACCTGGCTCTAATTTAAGTTGGGGGATTTTTGATAAGCGTTGAGCGAGGAGTTTAGCCCGGATGTGGTCTTCGCCCAGGCGGGGGAGAACCGTTTCCAGAGCGACAATCCCAGCCGAGGCGATAATCCCAGCCTGACGCATGCCACCCCCAAGCTGTTTTCGCATTCGTCTGGCCCGGGCGATGAATCCCACGCTCCCACACAGCACCGAGCCAACCGGAGCGGCTAAGCCTTTACTGAGGCAAAAGGTCACAGAATCGGCAGGCGCCGACAATTGAGCGGGTTCTACGCCCAAGGCGGCAGAGGCGTTGAATATCCGCGCTCCGTCTAAATGCAGTTTAAGGCCTTTTTTCTTGGCTAAATCCCCGACTTGTTGGGTGTATTCTGCCGTGAGAGGCGTGCCGCCGCACCGGTTATGGGTATTTTCTAGGGTGATAAGGCGCGTGGTGGGGAAGTGGACATCGTCTGGACGGATGGCGTTTTTAATATCTTCCAGGCGCAACGTGCCATTAGGTTGGTTGGGGATGGTGTGAGGGTGAACGCCGCCCAAGGCCGCGATTCCGCCCGCTTCGAACAAAAAAGTGTGCGCCAAGTTGCCCAGGATAATTTCGTCTCCTCGCCCGCAATGGGCCAGGATAGCGGCTAAGTTGCCCATTGTCCCAGAGGGCAGGAAAAGGCCGGCTTCCTTTCCTAGCAAAGCGGCAGACATTTCTTCGAGCCTGTTTACGGTGGGGTCTTCTTTATAAACGTCATCGCCCACTTTTGCGGTTGCCATTGCTTCGCGCATTTCGGGCGTGGGTTTGGTGACAGTGTCGGAACGGAGGTCTATTATTTTCATGTTTTTTCTTTAGTGTAGTTCTTCTAAAATTTGGGCCAGGTCTGGGGGAAGGGGGGAGGCAAATAAGCGGGGTTCGGTTTCGCCGGGGATGGTGATGACGAGGCGGGCGGCGTGCAAAAATTGCCGGTCTATAGGCAGGCTGGGGTTGTTGCGTCCATATATAGTATCGCCAACGACTGGGCATTTTAGATGTGTTAGGTGAACCCGAATTTGGTGAGTGCGTCCCGTGAAGATGCGAACTTTTAGGAGTGTGTGATTGGTAAATTCCTCAATGGTGTGATATTCGCTAATGGCTTCTTTGCCGTCTTTAAGAAAAACAGGGGCCATGCGTTGGCGGTTTGTGAAGTCGCGGCCAATGGCTATTTCTATTCGGCCTTGAGGGGTTGGTGGTTTGCCATCTACCAGGGCGAGGTACTCTTTTTCTACGGTGCGTTCTTGAAACTGGTTTTGCAAGAAGATGTGGCTTTTATCGTTTTTAGCCATGATGATAACGCCGGAGGTATCTTTGTCTAAGCGATGCACTACGCCCGGACGTTTGACGCCGCCCACGCCTTCTATTTCTGGGGAATGCGCCAGGGCGGCGTGAACCAGCGTCCCAGACGAGTGCCCCGCCGCGGGGTGAACGACCATCCCCGCAGATTTGTTAATTACCAGCACGTCTTCATTTTCAAAGATCACGTCTAGCGCAATTTCTTCGGGGATTATTTTGCTCGTTTTCGGAGCGGGCACGTGAACACTGATTTCCGCTCCTGGGAGAATGGATTCGCCTTTTTTTTGGATGGGGCAACCATTAACTAGGATGTTACCGTTTTCTATTAATTTTTGTACGCGTGAGCGGGAATAGCCTTCTAGTTCGGCGGTTAATATTTTATCTAGGCGTTCTTCGGTTTCTCCTTGGTATAGAATTTTGAATGTTTTTTCACTCATTTTGTGTTTCCTTGGCGTCTTGAGCTACAATTTTCCGCGCTTTTCGTTCTTCGAGAAACATGCCTAATAGAAGAACTCCCGCGCCAACGGTAATGCAAGAATCGGCCACGTTGAAAACAGCGAAACTTCCTACAGAAATGAAATCGGTGACGTATCCGCGCAGTAGACGGTCTACAAGGTTGCCCATTGCGCCGCCAAGCTGTAACCCCAGCGCCAGCCTAAGAAAGAAGTCTTTGGCCGGAATTTGGGGAAAGTACCAGATGATTACACCGATGACTATGATACCTAGGATGGTGAAGAAAAGGCCTTTGCCTTGGGCAATTCCAAAGGCGGCGCCTGTGTTTTGCCAGTGGACAATGCGAGCGTAAGGTCTCAGCCATTCTAATGGCATCCAGGCTTGGTTATAGGGTAATTTGAGACGGATGATTGATTTTGTCCATTGATCTAGGATGACAATTAAACTCGCTAGTGGGAGTAAAAAAGCATACGCGCGAAGATATTTTTTCAAGTAAACCTCCAGAATGTTGTTTTAATTTCTGCACCAATTTTACCGTAAATTGCGTTTTTTTCGACCTCGAAAGTTGCGCTATTGCGAATTAAGGGTTGTTTCTGCTTTCATTATAGCTAAAATTGCCATAAGTTGCTGGTATACGCAGCGCAAACAGAATCTGTGAGAATGAAACCTTGCCCTAAAACCATGACGCTGCGTCACAAAGGCGCAGCGTTTTTTTAAAGTTTTTCCCGTACCCTTGCGGTTGCCCAATGGGATAGGAGCAAGTCCTATCCCTACTTGAGCGCGTTTTCTAATTCTGCATAATTATAGATGACAGCATCTGCTTCGGGATAGTTAGTGTCTTGGTCATCGTAGATATAGGCGTATCGCATTGTCTCCATACCTACTCCTCGGGCGCCAGAAACATCATTGTGACGTAAATCGCCAATGTGAATTGCTTGGTGCGGTTCGACATCAAGGGCAATCAGAGCGGCACGGAAAATTTTGGGATGTGGTTTGCTGAAGCCAACCTCATCTGAGAATGTCAGGCTCGTGAAGTAAGGGAGTAATCCATCCTTTTCTAATAAAGCTCTCGCCGTTTGCCCATCCGTCAATCCAGTATCAGAAATTATCCCAATGCGGTAATTTGCTGAGAGCTTCGCAAGCATTTCGTGAGCACCATCTATGGGGATGGTGTTTTCAGTCAGAACCACTTTTTGTGCGGCGAGTACGGTTTTTTCAAAGAGTGCTTTTGGGAATGTGACGTCAATTTCATTGAGAACACATTTTAGCCATGATGCCGCGTCAGGGGTGCGATATTCCGTTAGCCAGATATGATTCCAAGTGTCCCAGGCTTTGTTCATGGCGGTGGTGATATGATCGCTATTGAGATGAGTAATTTGAAGAGAATCCAAAGCTTGTTGAATACACTGGCGGCGTTTGGGCCTGGGGGGTTGCGCGTAAGGGTAGAGAGTATCCCAAAAATCGAAAGTGATAGCTTCAATTGTCATCTTTGATGCTTGCTCCTGTTCTGTAAATACTGCTTGCTTGTCATGTTCGTCAAGGTGTATTTTTACAGGACGCAGATAAAGAGAAAATGTCTGCGTCCTGTTTTAGTATTTCAAATAATTATTCTATGTCTGTGCTGGTAAATTGGCGTCTTCAAAGCTCATCCCGCTAACTTTCCCGAAACGCCAGATTTTTATCAGCTGTTTTTATTGTGCCGGTAAAATTCAACATTTTCAATTAACGGCGTATTTCCCAGGATGATGTCTGCGGCTTTTTCTGCCAACATCATTGTTGGGGCATAGTTGTTAGCGTTGGGGACGTAAGGCATCACTGATGAATCTACCACGCGCAAACCTTCCACGCCATGAACGCGCATCGTTTTGGGGTCAACAACTGCCATATCATCTGTGCCCATCTTGCAGGTGCAGGATGGATGGTATGCTGTCTCGCCTTCCTTGCCAACCCAATCCAAGATTTCAGCATCAGTTTCAACCGAGGGACCGGGAGAAATCTCGCCGCCATTATACGGATCGAAAGCCGATTGGTTTAAAATGTCACGGGCACAACGAATTGCCTCAACCCATTCCCTGCGGTCTTGCGCAGTTGATAAGTAATTAAAGCGCAGCTCAGGGTACACGGTGGGGTCTGTTGACTTGATTTTTATTGATCCTCTGGCGTCAGAATACATTGGCCCAATATGCACTTGGTATCCGTGCCCGCCACTGGGAGAAGTTCCATCGTAACGGATTGCCACAGGCAAGAAGTGGAACATCAGGTTGGGGTAATCCACATCTTCGTTGCTGCGGGCGAATCCTCCGCCTTCAAAATGATTTGTGGCAGCGGGACCTTTTTTGAATAATAGCCATTGCAATCCAACAAAAGGTTTGTTGTACCATTTTAATGAAGGATATACTGATACTGGTTGCTTACATGAGTATTGTACATACACTTCAAGGTGGTCTTGTAGGTTTTCGCCAACGCCAGGCAAATCGTGTACGACAGGGACGCCCAAAGCTTCGAGTTCTTTTGCGTTGCCCACGCCAGAAAGCTGTAAAAGTTGCGGGGAATTAATGGAACCGCCGCTGAGGATTACCTCTTTCGCAAATATTTTCTCTGTTGCTCCGCCCCGTTTTGATACTTCAACGCCAATGGCGCGTTTTCCTTCAAAGATGATTTTGGTTACTAATACTTTGGTCTCGACCTTTAAATTGGGACGATCCATCACTGGGTGCAAATAGGCTCTTGATGCGCTTAATCGCCGCCCGTTTCGTATATTGCGGTCAAAGGGAGCAAAGCCTTCTTGTTTGTATCCATTTACATCATCGGTAAGTGAGTAGCCGGCTTGTTGTACCGCCTTGAAAAAAGCCGAGAATAATGGGTTGGTAGCTGGGCCTCTCTCGAGGAGCAATGGGCCTTTTCTTCCGCGGAATTTCTCGTCGTCTTTGTCGCACGCCAAACAATTTTCCATGCGCTTGAAATACGGCAAACAATGCGCATAATCCCAATTTTCCATGCCTGGGTCGTTGCCCCAGCGTTCATAATCGAGTGGGTTGGCGCGTTGGAAAATCATACCGTTAATGCTGCTTGAGCCACCGAGTATTTTTCCGCGCCCCTGATAAATTCGCCGATTATGCATAAAAGGTTCAGGCTCTGACTCATAGCACCAATCGTAATATTTGCTACCAATAGGATACGTCAATGCTGCAGGCATTTGGATAAACAGGTCCCACCAATGATCTGGTCGCCCAGCCTCCAAAACAAGCACCGAGCATTTCTCATCGGCACTTAGACGATTAGCTAGCACACAACCAGCAGAACCGCCTCCTACAATAATTGTGTCAAACTGTTTAACGTCCATAACGTTCTCCTTTTTCGTACCACATAAAGTTTTTTGGGAAACTGTGCTCATTCACTATTGAGATACTTATCAATAGCATATTATTTTCAGTTAAAACAGGGGGCGGTTCTAAGATTTTGTGTATTTTCTATCTGCGGAAATGGTGTCCAGAGGACTGCGGAGCATATCAATTGTCGCGTGAAGCCCAAAAGAGTCTAAAATACGTTTGACAACTGTACCGTCCAGATGGTATAGTAAATGCGTTGTTATTATGTCGTAATCATAGAATTGTGTCAATGCCTAGACAGTAACTATTTCCACAAAACAAAGTATCTTCTCAAAAAAAGGGTAGGACTTTCGAAGTTCGTGCTATAAAAACTTCAGAAGCTTTGATTCTAACCTAAAATAGCAGCATTTAAGGGGGTGTCATTGGGGGTGTCATTCTGAAAGCGGTTTGCTCGAAGAATCTCTTACGCCTACGAGAGGGATACGTCTACGCTTTTTTGATTTAGAATAGTGCGAACGCCGCCCTAAAATATTAATGGTATTCCTTTGCTTGTTCCTGGGCACTGTTGTTGACAGTAAACAAAATTAGTTCTTCATATGGAGAAATGATGGGGCCACAAAGAACCGATTTACGAACGCGCGACTTGATATTGGAAGCATGCAGCCAAATATTGCGCCGTGAAGGCTTAACCAATCTGACTTTAAAAGCTGTGGCAGAAGAAGCGGGCATAAGCAAGGGGGGATTACTTTATCACTTCCCTAATAAAGTATCTCTTATAGAGACGCTATTTAAATACCATAACGATAAGTTTGAAGCCCGTTTACAGGAACTTGCGAAAATTGAAGGTGATGTTCCCGGAGCGTGGCTACGTGCTTATGCAAGAGCGTCAATTGAACAAATTGCAGACCCCGGTAATGCTAGTTTATACGCTAGCATATTTGCCGCTGAAGATAGATACGCTACCGCGCATCAATTAATGCGTCAAAAATATACGCTTTGGCAAAAGCAAGTTGAGGAATGCGGTTTAAATCCCGATTGGGCGACATTGGTGCGTTTCGCAGTAGATGGCCTGTGGTTCTCCGAAATGCATCGTTATGCCCCACTAAGCACAACCCGTCACGAAAAAATAGTTGACCTTATCCTAGAGCTTATAGACGACCCAAAAGGCGCACTAGATTAAGAGATACGGCAATGGCAGAGCGTTAAGCTAAATTTGAATTGTAGAATGGAGGAGAAGTATGCCTTACGGTTATCATGGCAAAATTTTACATGTTCATTTGGATAATAGTTCATTCAGCGTTGAAACTCCTCCAGAAACCTTTTACCGAAAATATATGGGAGGCAGCGCATTCGGCGCATATTACTTACTTAAAAACACTCCCACAAATATTGACCCATATAGCCCTGAAAACACTTTAGTTTTATCGGTCGGCGTGGTCACTGGCGCGCCTATCTCGGGGCAGAGTCGCCTAACAGCGACAGCGAAATCTCCCCTAACTGGAGGAATTGGCGATTCGCAATCTGGAGGTTTCTTCCCTGTGGAGTTGAAATTCGCCGGATTTGATGCCATTGTTATCCATGGACAATCCCCAACCCCCGTCTATTTATGGATAAACGAAGGACACGCCGAATTGCGCCCTGCGGAACATTTATGGGGACAAACAACTGGTGAAGTAGAAGATATTATTAAAAAAGAGCTAGAGGATAATAAGGTACAAATATTACAAACAGGCATTGCAGGCGAGAACGGCGTGCGGTTTGCTGCTTTAATTAGCATGGAAAATAGAGCCAATGGCCGCACGGGCATGGGGGCTGTCATGGGGAGCAAAAAGCTGAAAGCCGTGGTTGTGCGCGGGACAAAGCGGCCTTCTTTAGCCAATCCAAAAGATCTAAAAAACCTAGCCCGTTTAGGAGCCAAAGAATTCCCCAATTCAGACGTATATCATATGGGGTTATTGGGTACGGCAGAAGTTATAGGTTATCAAAATAGCGCGGGAGGTCTCCCGACCCGTAACTGGACAAGCGGCTCATTTGATGGCTGGAAATCTATCACCGGTGAAGCAATGTCCGAAACGATTTTGAAAAAGCGTGACACTTGCTACGCCTGTGTGGTGCGTTGTAAACGTGTGGTAGAAGTTCAAGAAGGCCCATATAAAGTAAAACCGCGTTACGGCGGCCCCGAATACGAAACATTATCCACTTTTGGCTCATATTGTGAAATTGATGATTTAGAAGCCATAGCTTACGCTAACCAATTATGCAATATGTACGGCATGGATACAATTTCATGCGGAGCTACTATTGCCTGGGCCATGGATGCTTTTGAGTCTGGTTTACTAACACTAGAGGATACCGGCGGGATTGAACTTAGATTCGGCAACGCTGCCGTAATGACCAAAATGGTTGAAGCCATTGCGCGCCGGGACGGGATTGGTAATCTATTGGCCGAGGGATCGGCGCTTGCCGCGGAAAAAATCGGGAGAGGCGCAAAAGATATTGTTGTCGCTGTAAAGAATCTCGAAGTGCCTGCCCACATGCCAGAAGTCAAACATTCTTTAGGCGTAATTTACGCGGTTAACCCTTTCGGCGCCGACCACCAATCCAGCGAACATGACCCCTCCTATGCGAGCTACCCCGAACGCATGGCTCAACTTGGCCTCACAAACGCAAAAGATGCCCAAGGCTTCAACAATGAAACCGTGCGTTTCGCTGCTATCACCCAATACTTTTACTCGGCATTAGATTCACTTAGTGTGTGCCAATTTGTTTTCGGCCCTTCATGGCACCTTTTTAGCCCTCAACAATTGCTTGAAATGCTTCAACTTGTTACTGGGTGGGATGTGGATATGGACGAATTATTGCGCGTGGGAGAACGGCGATTGAATTTATTACGCGCATTTAATGCACGCGAAGGATTTAATTCTCAGGATGATATATTGCCTCCCAAAATGTTTCAACCATTACGGGGAGGTTCATCAGACGGAATAGCTTTAGACGAAAATGAAGTCAAATCCGCTATAATTAACTACTACCAGTTAGTTGGCTGGGACAGCGAGACAGGAAACCCAACCCCAGAAAAATTATCTGAGCTAGGCTTAGATTGGGTAGAAATTTAGGTTTTTTGAAATTGGGTATAATTAAATATAGCAACATCCCCTTTGTGCTATTCACACACACTTATCTCTAACAAACGGCAACCCTTCGAAAACATAAAGACTTCAAAAGTCTTGTAAAACGACATTCTATAATCTTGAGTCTATGCAAAAACTACAAAATCTCAAAAAACGCAAAGTTTTTCTTTGTGTTCTTCGAGAGAATTCTTTGTGAACTTAGTGCCTTTGTGGTGAAATTGATCTTTTTGCAGCGAAATCATAATCTTAGAAAACATAAAATAAGGAGAAAGCAATTATGAAAGACAAAAAATTGTTAATGATTCCAGGCCCTATTGAGTTTACCCCAGAAGTCCTGCAAGCTATGGGAATGCCCACCACCAGCCACGTAGACCCAGACTTTATCGAGGTCTTTGGACAAGCCATCACTCGGCTGCGAGAGGTGTTTTTAGCCCCCAACGGGCAGCCTTTCGTTATCGCCGGATCAGGAACCTTAGCAATGGACATAGCCGCCACAAACCTCATTGAACCCGGCGATGAAGCATTAGTAGTGAATACCGGCTATTTCGGCGATCGCTTTGGAATGATTTTAGAGCGATACGGAGCAATTGTGACCCATGTACGCGCTGCAGTTGGAGACGCTCCCACGCTAGAAGATGTGGAATCCGCGTTACAAAAAGGGGATTTCAAACTGATGACCATTACCCATGTGGATACTTCCACTGCCGTTTGCACAGACGTGAAAAATTTGGCGGCTTTGGGACGTAAACATGGAATATTGGTAGTTGTGGATGGGGTATGCGCGGTGGCTGGGGAAGAATTGCACCAAGAAGCGTGGGGGATTGACCTGGCCTTTACTGCATCTCAAAAAGCCGTTGGCACTCCCCCAGGACTAGCCCTAGCGGTGGCAGGCCCCCGAGCCTTAGAAGCTTTTCAGAACCGAAAAACCCCAGTAAGCAACTACTACGCCGACTGGACACAATGGCTGCCAATTATGCAAGCGTACGAAGCCCGACAGCCCAGCTATTTTGGAACCCCGCCAGTTAACCTTATTTGGGCGTTAAACGTCAGTCTGCAGCAGATACTAGAGGAAGGAATGGAGGCTCGTTTCGCGCGTCACCATCGCATAAGCCAAGCATTTAAGGCCGCCATCAAAGCGTTGGGTTTGGGGCAGGTTCCCGTTAGCGGCAATCTTACAGCCGTCACCCTCACCGCTCCCTATTTCCCCAGTGGTGTAGATCGCTCAGTGCTAGCGCACATCAAGAAAGCTGGCGCGGCTTTGGCTGGAGGTTTGCATCCCAAAATTAAAGCTCAATATTTCCGCGTAGGGCACATGGGCGCGGTGAATGAATCTGACATATTGGCCACCATAGGCGCCATTGAATACGGATTGGCTCAAGCGGGCTACAAATTTGAACCAGGAGCAGGATTGGCCGCGGCGCAGGCTATTTTTTTAAAGTAGATCATGAATCCTACGAACGCGGATTGCCAGAGGCATGCCTACGGCAACGCTGATTCAACAGATTCACACGGATTTTTTGTCTTTAATCTGCGAAAATCCGGTGCGCCACGAGGTCGCAGGCACATCCGCGTTCTATTAAAAATGATACTTTATGACCGTTTTTAATATACAGACAAATTGTAGTCTGATTATTAAACTATTGTAGCTTCTAGTTCATCTAGCTTTAGTAACCTCGTTGCCTTATCGCAGTAAGTCCTTGCCCCCTTTTAGTTGCTTCATATAATTAAGGATAAAAGAAACTATGACTACCTTATTTTTTGCCACTGACGTACACGGCTCTGAAATTTGTTGGAAAAAATTCATCAGCGCCGGCAAGTTTTACAATGCGGATATTATCATTCTGGGGGGCGATATGACTGGCAAAGCCATTGTTCCTATCATCTATCAGGGAGGAAATATTTACAAGTCCATTTTGCTGGAGCAAGAATCGCTTTTGCACGGCGAAGAAGAGTTGTTAGAGATGGAGAAGCACATCAGAAGCCGTGGTTATTATCCCTATCGTACTACCCCAGACGAAATCGAAGAACTCAGCGCCAATCCCAACCAGGTAGACAAATTGTTTAAAGCGGAAGTGCTTAAAACAGCCGAGCAATGGATAGCCTACGCTGATGAAAAACTAGCCAGTGCCAATATTCGGTGTTACGTATCTCCTGGCAATGACGATATGTTTGAGTTAGACGACCTGATCCGCACCTCAAAGTATGTGCAAATAGTGGAAGGCCAAGTTATCCAATTAGACGAATATCACGAGATGATAAGTTCTGGGTGGAGCAACATTACTCCCTGGCATACCTATCGCGAAGAAGACGATGACAAACTGCGGGTTCGTTACGACGCAATGCTCTCTCACCTAAAGGATCCCGGAAACAGTATTTTCAATATTCATGTTCCGCCTTATGGTTCTACCTTGGATGATGTGCCTGAATTGACAGAAGACCTAAAGCCTATGTTTGGTGGCCGCTCGCTTGTTCCAGTTGGAAGTCACGCTGTCCGGGATATTATCAAAGAATACCAGCCGCTATTGGGGCTGTTTGGTCATATTCACGAAGGCAAGGGCGCAATTCGGATTGGTCGAACCTTGTGCATCAACCCTGGTAGCATGTACGAGCAAGGCCGTTTGTTGGGGGCGGTTGTTACCCTGGCCCGTAAAAAGATTAAAAATTACATTTTAACCACCGGATAGCTTGGAGCATAATGCCGTGCGTATTTTTGATAAGGAGGTGTATATTAATTCAAATAATATTAACTAACAGCTAAAGTCTGAATAGTATGTTATTGTTTCATGTTACGTAGAGCTACACCGAAGAGCCTCTGAGAAACACAAGGAAAGAACTTAAATTATGAGTATCTAGGAGCTTACAGGGTTGAGAGCAAAGCGGAGCGTAAAACGTGACCAAGTAACTCACGCATCACACTTCATCGCGAAACATCTCTGTAGAATGACGTTTCATTGGTAAACCCTGCGAAATTCCAAAGAGCCATATTATGCTTTTTGTGAAGACGTACAAGGCATCTTTCTTCTATACATTCACCGGTGAAACTTTGCGTAACGCATTTATTACGTAAGGAGAATTACAATGTCTAAAGATACTAGCTTGTTTTTACGTAAAGCCACCGGCTTAGTGCGCTCGTGGTCTGTATTTGATGCTTTTATTTACGCCTTTTTCTCCATTAACCTTGTCACTCTGGGATTGTACATTTTCAGTCAGATGTATTACCTAGAAGGTGGCTTACTACCTGCGCTAATTATCAGCGCCATTTTCATCATCTTTGAGGTAGTAATCTACGCTAGCTTAATTGCGGTGATGCCTCGTTCTGGCGGCGATTACGTGTGGCAGAGCCGCATCCTAGGCGGCGGCATCGGCTTTACGCTAGCTATCACCGGTTGGTGGTTTATCCTCTGGCTCTGGGTTCCGCTATATGCTGATATGCTGCGCCAGTTATTCTTTACACCTTTGCTGGGCATATTGGGCGCTCAAAACGCGGCCCTGTGGTTTAGCCAAACTTCCCTGGGGCTTTTTGTTACCGCCGTTATCATGTGCGTACTGGTTGGCTTTTACGTTGCTATCGGCATGAAGTGGTACTCACGCATCCAAAAATATAGTTTCTGGATTGGTGTTGTCGCTTTGGCAATAGTTTTTGCTTTCCTGCTTTTTGGCAGCCATGACGCCTTTGTAGCTGGATTAGAGAGTCAAGCGACAGAACTATTTGGGGCTGATGAAGGAGTTTATCAAGCCACCTTGGCCGCCGGTGAAGAGGCTGGCGCAGTAGCGCCCCTATGGGGCGGTTCTCTGGGTGCTATCTTTTTAGCTATCCCCTATATAGTCTTTTTCAACCTGTGGCCTAATTGGGGAGCAACCCTCTACGGTGAAGTGCGTGGCGCTACCGATTACAAGCGTAACTTCTGGGGCATGGGCTGGGCATTGATTGTCACTACCATCTTAGGGATTATCTTTTTCCTATTGATTAACAAGACCATCTCATGGGACTTTTACATGAAGGCCAATGGGGCCTGGTGGAACTACGCTTGGGGTTATACCGACCAAATTCCACCTCTGCCGGTTTGGCCTTACCCTGCCATGTTAGCTGTTTTCATGACCAAAAGTAAGATAATTCAATTCATCGTGATTTTGGCCATGAGCGCCTGGTGGTTTGGCTGGTCTGGAACCGTATTTCTGAGCTCAACACGCGTCATCTTTGCAGCTGCTTTTGACCGTTTGTTGCCAGAAAAGGTAGCCGAGGTAGAACCTAAAACTCGCACACCGATTATAGCCTTGCTATTAATGGTAATACCATCCTTGATTGTTTCTGCGCTCTTTGCTTGGAATATCTTCGATTTTCAATCACTAACTCTTTGCTCTACACTGGTCATCGCCGTCACGTACTTAGGAACCACCATCGCTGCAATACTCTTACCCTACATCAAACCTGATCTTTACAAAGCCTCACCCATCACTAAATTCAAAGTTGCAGGGATACCTCTCATCACCGTGGCCGGAGTCATCTTTGGCGGTTTCTTAATCTTTTTGCTATATCAGTGGATATTTGACCCCAATGGGCTTTACGGCATTGGTATTTCTAATACTAATTCTGTTATCTACATGTTAGCAATGTACGTCCTAGCTGCAGCTCTATACCTTGGTTTCAAGGCATACCGTAAACGTGAAGGGGTTGATATAGATAAAATCTACGAAGAAATCCCCGTAGAGTAAGCACAAGCATTAAAATGTGAGACGCGAAATATGGTAATTAGTATTTTTCAAATATGTTTCGCGTCTCAAACACCAACTTAAAGGAACTACGCAAATTATTGAAAGGACCATTATGAAAACACTTGCTGATTTAGAAGATGAAATGTACCGCCTCATCTCCGAAGCGCAAAAAGAAGACATATTCTTGCGAGTGATTGGTGGTTTGGCCATCAAAATTCACTCTCCCCACGCCAATCATCACGCTCTGGCGCGTGAGTACCCAGACATTGACTTCGTGACCAATAAATCTGGCGCGCGCAAGCTAGGAGATTTTTTGTCGAGGATGGGTTACACACCAAACAAGACATTTAACACCCTTAGCGGTGACCGCCGTCAACTTTATTATGACGAGCCTCGCAACCGCCAAATAGATGTGTTCATTGGCGATTTTACTATGTGTCATACATTGCCTCTGGCTGATCGTCTGCACGTTGAGCCGGTGACTATTCCTTTGAGCGAACTCTTTTTGAGCAAGGCCCAAATTGTTGAATTGAATCGCAAAGACGCACTAGATTTGCTGACCCTGCTCATTGACCACAAAGCCGGACATGGGGACGATGAAACCATCAATACTGACATCGTAGCTGGCTTATGTGCCAAGAATTGGGGACTTTACACCACTGTTTCCATGACCATTGAAAAACTCCTTGCTTTGCTGGAAGATGGAGAGATTGAACTTGAAGAAACGCTGGCGCAAGCCGTCAAAGAACGGCTAAACTTTATCCAACAAGCGATGGATGCTGTTCCTAAGGGTCTGTCCTGGAAAATGCGGGATAAAATTGGCAAACGCGTTCGCTGGTACGAAGAAGTGGAAGAGGTTCAACGATAATATGTAGTTGCTCAAAACCACGGTGGTAGAACTGCATTGCATTTGTAAAAATGCGTTGCAGCTCGGCTTTGATAGGCAGACTCATGGTGCCACGCATCCAAAAACAGATGCAATGCACCACTAACATTTTGAGCAATTACGATAATATTACGTACTTTCTAAACTTCTGTAACACGTAATAATGAACGCTATACATCCGCCAAAATACCTAAAAGGGAACTCTAAGTTGGTGAACGGTTACAAATTAAAATAGAAATTATCGGTTTTTAAGCTACAGCTTACTGTTGCTAAGAAAGGAGGTGTAACGCATAAATATTAGATTTGTTTTTGTACATTGCTTGAAAGAAAAATTCAATAAATACATTACTAAAGGAGAAGTTTAAGATGTCATCTAAACGATTTTGGATTGTTTTTACGTTACTCCTAGTTGGCGCGTTAACGCTAGTTGCTTGCCAGCCCAAGGAAGTGATCGTAGAAAAAGAAGTCATAGTTACCCAAGAAGTGGAAGTTGAAAAAGAAGTAATTGTTACTAAGGAAGTCGAAGTTGAGGTTGCTCCCCCAGAAACCGGACCTGAAGGCACGCTGCGAGTAGCTCTATCTACCTTCCCGAACTCTTTACTTGTTCCCCTTACCGCTGAACGCAATGCTGATAACGCCGCCACGCAGCTTTACGATAGTATAGTGTACCTAGATCGTTTTGGCGAAATTCAACCTGCGCTGGCTGAAAGCTGGGAAATTTCTGAAGATGGCACCGAGTATACATTCCATCTGCGTGAAGGCGTTACTTTCCATAATGGCGAAGTTTTCAATGCCGATGACGTGATTGCAACTTGGGAAGTTGGTTCAGTAACTGGTGAATGGACAGATAAATACACCGTTGTTGAAGCAGAAAAAATTGACGACTACACTGTTAAACTGACCACCGAAGCCCCCAACCCAGAACTCATGGTAACCTTGCACGACTTCTGGTCAGTTATCCCCGATGAGTACATAGCCGAAGTAGGCATAGATGGTTTCCAGGAACACCCCATTGGCACTGGCCCCTTCATGTTTGTTGAATGGGTTAAGGGTGATCATATTACCTATACCGCCAACCCCAATTACTGGAGGGAAGGCTATCCTCTGGTTGAAACTTTGATCTTCCGCCCGATCCCTGAAGCCGCCACCCGCGTTGCCGCCATTCAGGCGGATGAAGTAGACATCATTGGCCGCCTCAGTTCTGAGGAAGCTCAAAGTCTATTGGGCGCTGAAGGCGTGGTTGTAATGAAGTACCCTGCATCACGCATTTACTACATTGCTTTCAATAACCTGACCACTGGCCTTGACAAACCCACTATGGATGCCAAAGTGCGCCAAGCAATGAACTACGCCGTAGACATTGACGCAATCATTGACGCTCTCTTTGATGGCTTCGCTCAGCCTGCTGCTGGTTACGTTGCCTCCAGTGAATTGGGCTATGGCATTGTGGAACCATTCGGATATGATCCTGAGAAAGCACTTGATTTACTGGCCGAGGCTGGCTATGCAGATGGCTTTGCTATGGATATGGCTTGCCCCGCTGGCGCGTACATGCACTTCGAAGAAGTTTGCGAAGCCGTGGCTGGTTATCTAGGCGAAGTTGGTATTGAAATCAATCTTGAGATTATGGAATCAGGTCATTACTGGGATCTTGAAGCCAACAAAGAACTACCCCCGCTGTTTGGCGATAGCTGGTCAACCCTATCTGGTGAAGCCATGCGCCGTCTTTCTGGCGCGCTGGGCGGTTGGGATGCGGCCTATTCTTCCTGGTCTGATCCTGTAATTGATGATTTACTTGCCCAAATTGCTACCAATGTGAATCGAGACGAGCGCAAAGCATTATACGAAGAATTGCAAGTTTACATGCAAGAAGATCCCCCCTTCATCTACCTGTATGAACCGGTTGCCTTCGAAGCTGTCCGCACCCGCGTAATGGACTACCATCCTCGCTCTGCAGAAGATTACTGGCTGTTTGAAACCTGGGTTGTAGCTGAACAATAAAGTTCCCCCTCCTTCCAGGTAAAAATAGAGTATCCACTCGATTGTTTATGATCGGGTGGGTACTTCTTATAGAGCCAATATTGCGTCAGTATGAAAAAATAAACAAATGAAAACCGTAAAAGAGACAGTAGATGTTGTTGTTGCTGGAGGAGGCACAGCCGGGCATGTGGCAGCATTACAAGCTGCCAGGGCAGGTGTTACAACCTCGGTCATTGAAGCCGGTTCTATGCTGGCTGGGACTATGACCGCAGGAGGGGTGAACATGCCCAATCATTTTTTCAGCACGAATGGGCCGGTTGTGCTGGGAATCCCCTGGGAACTTTACACAAAATCGAAACATATTGAAGGTTTACCCATCCCTGATTACACCAAAAGACGACCGGTTGAATCTCCTGGCTATTATAGTTATATTAACATACCAATTTAT
Organism: Chloroflexota bacterium; assembly: GCA_003648195.1. Taxonomy (GTDB): domain Bacteria; phylum Chloroflexota; class Anaerolineae; order Anaerolineales; family UBA11858; genus B10-G9. Next base: position 19,747 of record QMOK01000025.1, read on the forward strand.
GTTGCTCTTGTAGAAGAAGAAGCTGCAAAAGCGGGTCTAATTATTCATTATCATGAATTTATTTCGGAGATAAAAGCAGTGGGGGATTTTTGGGAAATCACTTCGTTAGGGCGCGGAATTCAGCGCATCACCACAGCCAGAGAAATCATTGACTGTACAGGCGATTCAGATATCGTTCGCTTGCTTGGTTTGGGCGTGCTGAGAGACGATGTTAGACAACCAGGTTCTTATCAATACAAAATTGAAGGTATTGAGCACGAACAAATCTGGGAAAAAGAAGTTCAAAGTATCTATGAAGAAGCCCTACAAAATGGCGAACTGCAAAAAGGCGATTTTGCTTACCCAAACATATTGCCATTCAAATACTACCTTGATCACGGCGGGCATAACGGCACGCATATTTACAGCTCAGACACATCAGACGTTGATGGCCAGACTGCCGCGAATCTTGAAGGCCGCGCACGTATGTTGCGTATGTTCAAATTTGTAAAAAATTCAATCCCTGGCGGTGAGAGGGCTATCTTAAAAACAATGTATCCCCGTGCTGTAGCACGCGAAACCTATCGCGCCGAAGGCGAATACATAATCACTAAAGATGACTTCATGCATGCCACAGATTTTGATGATAAAGTTTGTAACGCATTTAATTACATAGATATGCACAGTCAGAAACGCGGCTGCGATGTTTATTTTCATGAATCCAAAGACCTGCTGCCCAAAGTTCCTTTTCGCGCGCTCATACCTAAAGGCAGCGAACGCATAACTGTCGCTGGAAGGATTGTCTCGGCTCATCGAATTGCAGTTGCGGGCATTCGCGCTCAGTGTATCTGCATGGCAATGGGACAAGCGACAGGCGCTGCCGCGGCATTAGCCGTGCAGAGAAAAACCTCTTCTCGAAAAATAAGCAGCGCGGATATTGTTGCGCTAACCGTTGAACATGGCGCAGTACCGGTATAACATGAAACAAATTATCGAATCTTCCCGGACGGTTGAGGTCATTGCCGAAGTAGAGGTTCTTGTTGTTGGCAGCGGCCCGGCGGGGTTAGCGGCAGCGGTGGCGGCAGCAAGAGAAGGCGTCTCGGTGATGTTGGTAGAACGCTACGGATGCTTTGGCGGCGTTATCTCCCAAGTTGGCGTAGAAGGAATTGCCTGGTACCGGCACGAAGGCACTACCGATGTCGAAGGCCTTGGGATAGAGTTCGAGCAACGCGCCAAGGCTTTGGGAGGAACGCATAAGGAGCCGCAATCCCAAAGCGAGGCTCTAAACGCAGAAATGTTCAAATGCGTGGCCGACCAATTTGTGCAAGAATCCAACGTAAAACCATTACTGCATTGCATGGTTGTCGCCCCAATTTTAGAGGGCAACATTATCAAAGGTGTCATCACAGAAAGTAAAATGGGACGCAAGGCTATCTTAGCCAAAATTGTCATTGACGCCTCTGGAGACGCAGACATAGCGCATCGCTCTGGCGCGCCTTGCGTCAAACTGCCCAAAGATGAAATGTTGGGCGTAACGGTGATGTTCTCTTGCTCTGGAATAAATAAAACGCGTTTTATGGAATATATACGTGCAAACCCCTCTACATACGGCAGCTGGAGCAAAAATTGGAGCGTTGAAACAACTGGCAAAGAAGACCACCTCTTTAGCCCCTATCTTGAAAAACCATTTCAACTCGCTCGCCTTGCGGGTATAATTCCTAATAACATTAAAAGCATTGGCGGAACATGGAGCAGCATTACCGATGCTGGCGAAGCAACTAACTTAAATTTGGTCTACATGACAGGTTACGATTCTACCGATGTCTGGGATTTGACCGCCGCCGAGATAGAAGGCCGCCGGCAGGCAATATTAGCCATTGAAGCTCTAAAAGCCTATTTGCCTGGATTTGAAAATGCCAGGCTGCGAAATTTTGGCATGACTCTGGGGGTGCGCGATTCACGCAAAATTATTAGTGACTACGCTCTCAACGAGTATGATGTTCGCAATCAGGCCCGCTTTGATGATTCCATTGGCATCTTTCCTGAATTCTTAGACGGTTATGGAATATTAGTTCTCCCGACAACCGGACGCTACTTCCAAATTCCATACCGCATTCTCGTGCCGCAGAACGTAGAAAACTTATTAGTTGCCGGACGCAGCGTAGCTGGAGATAAAATTGCCCATTCAGCCACTCGCAGCATGATGTGTTGCACTGTTACCGGGC
>QMOK01000026.1 GCA_003648195.1 Chloroflexota bacterium
CCTCTGGACGCTCGCCGAAGCCCAAGGCCTCACCCAAGAAGAGTTCCAAGCCAAAATGACCGAAGCACGCGAAAACGCCCTCCAGCAAGCTGTTGAAGACGGCCTCATCTCTCAAGAGCAAGCCGACCAAATGCGCAGCCGCTGGGAAAACGCTAGGGGCAGCAAGCGCGGCCCAGGACGTGGATCTTGCCAAGGAAGTGAATTCACCCCTCAAGATGGCTTTAGAGGAATGCGCGGAGGACGCGGTGGTGGACGTCAGTAAATGACGAAATCTCCCAAAACTAGTAAAATGGGTAGTGTTTAACACTACCCATTTTTTCGGTATAATGTACTATCTTATTCGTAGGGGTTGACCACAACAACTTCCATCCGAGGAGCACGGTTACTTAAAGGCGTTTCCCATGACAACCATTCTTATTATTGAAGACGAACCAGAATTGGTCAAAGTTCTCTCCTCATATCTTGAAAAAGAGAATTTCAGCGTTTTAAAAGCCTACCGAGGAGATACCGGCTTCAAACTCTGGGAGCGCGAACGACCAAATTTAGTTTTACTAGATCTCAACTTACCGGGGATGAATGGCCTAGACATAGCTCGCAAAATCAGACAACAGTCCAACACCCCCATTATCATGGTCACTGCCCGAGTTGAAGAGATGGACCAACTAATTGGCCTAGAACTAGGCGCGGATGACTACGTCACCAAACCCTTTTCACCTCGGGTGGTAGTGGCCAAAGTACGCGCTGTGCTACGCCGAGCGGATTCCACACAGAACAAGGCACAAATACTCCAACGAGGCGACTTAAAAATTAGCCTTGAAGACCACAGAGTCACTCAAGCCGAAAATATCATAGACCTCACCCCCACCGAATTTGACTTGCTCTACACCATGGCAAATCAACCCGGAAGAGTTTTTTCTCGCCTGCAATTACTAGAATCCACGCAAGGAGACGCTTACCAAGGGTATGAGCGAACCATAGATGCTCATATTAAGAACCTGCGATCTAAAATAGAAAAAGATCCCAAAAATCCACACTATATTGAAACCGTTTTCGGTGTTGGATACCGCTTCGCTTACTCACTAGGCCAATAATTATGCGACTACGTTTATTTCTCTCTTTTGCGCTTGTAGTGCTAATCGCCATCATCAGCGTGGTACTGATTGTCCGCCAAAACACAGCCCAAGAAGTGCGAAATTTCATGTTTCGGGGCGGCGTAATGGGACTAGAAAACCTGGTGACAAATTTGGAAACCTGTTACGGAAAATACCAATCCTGGGAAAGTTGCACCCAGTTGCTTAATGCGGATGGTACACCGGCCAACGCCCCAAGATGGGCAAATAGCAATAGAACAGGCAAAGGTTCAGGGGACGAGAAAAGGCCATCAAACCTAACGCTTCAAATTCTTGACGCAGACGGCAAAGTTATTGCTGGCGCACAAGGCACAACCTCCAACGAGCAACAAGACAAAACAACTTTAGAACACGCTATCCCGCTCATTTACCAAGGCCAAGAGGTAGGGTACCTATTCTCAGGGGAGCAAATGGCGTTCACAACCCAACAAGAACTTAGCTTAATAACGCGGTTAAACCAGGCCGCGTTAACCGCTGCCGTTATTGCGGGAAGCGTAGCCCTTATTTTGGCAACTTTGCTAGCTTATAGCCTGCTGCGCCCTATTCAAACCCTCACCCAAGCGGCCAACCAAATGGGAAAAGGAGACTTAAGCCAGCGGGTCGAAATTAGCGGGGATACCGAGATAGCAACCCTGGGGCACGTTTTCAATCAAATGGCCAACTCGCTAGAAGAGACGGAAAACCGCCGCAAGGCGCTCACCGCCGATATTGCCCATGAACTGCGTACACCTTTATCTGTTCAGCGGGCATACCTAGAAGCATTACAAGACGGCATTTACGAACTCTCCCTTGAAAACCTTACCCCCATTGCGGAACAAAACCGCTCGCTGATCCGGTTGGTAGAAGACCTGCGAACTTTGGCGTTAGCTGACGCGGGAGAATTATCACTAGAACGCACCGAAACCAATTTTCCTGCGCTCGTTCGCAGGGTGGCAACACGCTTCGAGCCGCAGGCCAAGACAAACGGGAACACATTCACTTTCTCTTTCGCCGAAGATTGCCCCACGCTTAAAATTGATCCCCAGCGCATTGAACAAATCCTCAATAATTTATTGGGCAACGCCCTTCGCCACTCCCCAAAAAACCAACCCATTGAACTAGATATAGTTTATAATTCTCAAAATATTAACCTTGCCATTCACGACAACGGACCTGGCATCCCCGCCGAAGAACTGCCTTATATCTTCGACAGATTTTATAAAAGCGATAAATCACGCATACGCTCAAACGGAGGAACGGGGATTGGGTTATCTATTTCTCGGAAGCTGGCCGAAGCTCATGGCGGGGATTTGCGGGCGGAAAACCATCCCGAAGGCGGAGCCATTTTCACGCTCGTTTTGCCAATGGCGGGGTAACGCTGGGGAATGGCATTTCGCCCCTGGTGAGCAACACCATCCCCAAAGGTTAAAAACGCTTTCCGGGCGGCATCCCATGAGAAGTTTGGTATTGCTCCTCCCCAGCGGGCACACATTCCACCACTTCCCCAAAAATTTTTTATGAAGGAGATTATATTATGTCTAAGTACATTGCAGCCCTAGACCAAGGCACAACCAGCACCCGTTGCATCATTTTTGACCATTCAGGGCAAGTTGTGGCTAGTAGTCAAAAAGAACATGCCCAAATTTACCCTCAGCCCGGGTGGGTAGAGCACGATGCTTTGGAGATATGGAATAACGCTCAAGAGGTTTTTTTGGGGGCATTGGCAGAAGGTGGGCTTTCTGTCTCAGATGTTGCCGCTTTGGGAATCACCAACCAGCGTGAGACAACTGTAGTGTGGGATAAGAGCACGGGGCAACCTATTCACAACGCTATTGTGTGGCAAGACACCCGCACAGATAAAATTTGCGCTCAGTTGGCAGAGGAAGGAGGGCAGAATCGCTTTCAATCTCAGGTGGGGTTGCCGCTCGCCACTTATTTTTCAGGCCCTAAGGTGAAGTGGCTGCTAAATAACGTGGAAGGCGCAAGCGAGAAGGCGGCGAACAGAGAACTTTTGTTTGGGAATATTGATAGTTGGTTGGTTTGGAATTTTACGGGAGGATTTCAAGGCGGGCGGCACATTACCGATGTTACTAACGCTTCGCGGACTATGTTGATGGACCTGAGGACTTTGAACTGGGATGAAGATATTCTTAAAATTATGGGGATCCCAGCGAGTATGCTTCCTGAGGTTTGTTCTTCTAGCGAGATTTACGGTAAATGCACGGGGGCGTTTGCGGGGCTTCCTATAGCAGGCATTTTGGGTGACCAGCAGGCGGCTTTGTTTGGTCAAACTTGCTTTGAGGCTGGGACAGCGAAAAACACTTATGGGACAGGCTGTTTTATGCTTTTGAATACGGGTAAGGAGCTTATTTTTAGCGAAAACGGGTTGTTGACAACCGTAGGGTATAAAATTGGCGCCCAATCTCCTGTATACGCTTTGGAAGGTTCAATTGCTATCACTGGGGCTTTGGTGCAGTGGCTTCGAGATAATTTAGGACTTATTAAAAACGCTTCTGAGGCAGAAGAGCTTGCAAGAGGTGTAGCAGATAATGGCGGCATTTATTTTGTGCCCGCTTTCTCTGGGCTTTTCGCTCCTTATTGGCGTTCGGACGCGAGGGGTGTGATTGTAGGTATGACCCGGCACACGAATAAAGGGCATATTGCCAGAGCAACCCTAGAGGCCACTGCTTACCAAACCAAAGAAGTACTAGAGGCTATGGAGCAAGATTCCGGGGTGACGCTTAAATCTCTGAAGGTAGACGGTGGAATGATTCAAAATGAATTGTTGATGCAATTTCAGGCCGATATTCTCGATGTTCCAGTCATCCGCCCGGCGGTTTCGGAAACCACATCGCTGGGAGCCGCTTATGCCGCTGGCTTGGCCGTAGGGTATTGGAAAGATCAAGATGCGCTTCGCGTAAATTGGAGCAAGGCGCAAGAATGGAACCCGAAGATGAACGTGAAAAAACGGGAAAAACTATTCGCGGGTTGGAAAAAAGCTGTCACCCGCGCTTTCGATTGGATAGAATGAGCATTTTACCCTTAAATTAAGATACGAATTGCAATTTTAAGAGGTATTTAGAACATTTAGGAGTTGATTTTTTACGCGGGATAGTAAAAGATGTTATAATTTTAAATTACAAAGGTTTGTGTATCTGTTACACAAGGAAAATCCCTTCTAATGACAACTCGGAATTCTCAACAAAGTTTATTATTTTCTAAGGCATTTTTAGTTTTTATAGTGGCCTTTGGTGTGATTCTGGGAACTTCTGTAAGCAGTTCTGAAGTATTAGCCGATGATGATACTAATAGAACAACGACTATCATTGTCCCTTACACAGAGTATGAGTGGTGGGTCTCCCGTTGGGCAGGCAACGAACACCTTTGTAAAATTTTTGCCGACCATGAGGGAATGCCCACCGCCAGCGAAGTTTACATCTATTGCGGGGAAAGTATTTATACCGAGTGGGCAGAAACTCTTGCTTGCCCTTCGGCAATAGATGGTAACGGGGAAAATTGTTCGGGGGTATATTTACATCTTATGGGTTCCACCCTTAAAGAAAAAGAAATCACTATTGAACTCCCTGTTCCAGAAGCAAGAATCACCATCATAAACTGCGATCAATTGCCTAACACGGATTTATGCTCCTACATACCCAGTTTGCGCATAACTGCTCAGGAATCCCTCCCCAACGAACATATAATTCAAATTCAGGGTCTTTTGAATAATATTCCCTTTATATGTCAGGGGCAAATTTGCGAAATCCCTTTGCGGGCAACATCTACCCAGGGGATTTCCCTTGAGTTTTGGGCTGATTCTAGTTATGGCGATAGCAGCAAACATTATTCCGGGCGAGTAAGGGTGGTTGAAAGCGGGGTTTCAGATTCCCTTGAAACTAGCGGCTGGTACGTTGATTTGATTAGTGAGGGATGGGAAGGCAAACAAGCGGGCATCTGCGCTCAAGCGTGGGAAGCATTCCCTCCAATAGGAACACCCTCCAAATGGCTTGACAGCCCCGCTAGTACAGAATTATTAGCCTCTGAGGTTCCTTTAGCATATTTAGCGGGGCAATTAATCAAACGCCAGGTTGTTAATGTAAGTGAATGTGATGATTACGGTCTCCTGGTAAATGGCTACGCTTCTCCTTGCGGGCTAGATAAAGCACGCCCCGAAGTCATCCGCTGGCAAAATTTATTTGACGCTCAAATCATTGAAACGGCTCAAGAAAGCAGTGTTCCCTCTCAAATCTTAAAAAGGATGTTCGCTCAAGAAAGTCAGTTTTGGCCTGGGGTAATCCGAAATACCTACGATGAATACGGATTGGGACAGTTAACAGAACTAGGAGCAGATACAGCTCTACTTTGGAATTTTGACTTTTTTGATCAGTTTTGCCCTTTGGTACTCAGTGATGAAGCTTGTCAAAAAGGGTACATCCACTTAGAAGAGGAAAATCAGATACTTTTACGAGGTGCTTTGTTAGCGCATGTGAACGCGGAATGTCCAACTTGCGCTTTAGGAATTGACATTGAAGGTGTTAATTCAAGTATTTCTCTCTTTGCCCAAACCCTGATAGGAAACTGCAAACAGGCAGGGCAAATTATTGCTGACGCCACAAACAAAGTTCCAGGGGAAGTTAGTGATTACGAAGATTTATGGCGTTTCACACTTGTAAACTATCATGCGGGAGCAGGTTGTTTGGAAGAAGCTGTAAACCAAGTAGCGGGAGCAGGGGCTCCTATAGATTGGAGCCATGTTTCCCTTGAGCTAGAAACAAATTGTCCCCACGCAGTAGAGTATGTAGAGAATGTCACCCAGTAATTAATAGTAATTATTCCCCTCCTCCCGCAAATGTTCAAGGACAGGTCATTCTGAGAGCAGTTTTTGCCCGAAGAATCTCCTCCGCCACGAGCAGGGAGACTCTTCAGTCACACAAAACGTTCCTTCAGAGTGACATATCCAACCTTTTTGGCTTGAGGGGAGTGAACAGTTGCAATTAATACCTCTTCCGTTTGCAAAAGTGACACATCAAGAAATTATCTTTTTTGAGAGAATATTCTTTAAAAGCAAAAAGCCACTTCGCCTAAATAGGCAACGAAGCGGCTTTTTTATAAACCAAAATAGAAGTTAAGCGTCTTTGGGCAATGCTTGGGTCAAAGCTAAAAATTCATCCCATTCTTCAGCAAAGAAGTGTACGGTGACACTGTTAAGTTCTAAATGGTAAGTGCTTTCGCCGTCTGGCTCATCGGCACGCCAAACTAAATAATGCTCTGTTTCCGCGATAATTTCGGTATCCAAGTCCAAAGCTTCATCTTCTTTTGTCATTTCATATTCTCCTTGCGAAATATCTGTTTTCAGGTTCCGCTATTTATATAAAGTAGTTAGGAATTCTTCGTTGTTATTTGTTTCACTAATACGCCGCAGGATAGTTTCTGCAGCTGATGCTTTATCTAATCCGCCGCCGCGAGGAGGATCTGAAATCATTTGTTCGTACATACGGCGCATCACCCAAACGCGCTGAGTTAGGTCGGGACCTAGTAAAAGTTCTTCTCGCCGTGTAGAAGAGCGAGAAATATCAATGGCAGGGAATACTCTCCTCTCTTGTAACGTCCGTGAGAGGTGTAACTCCATATTGCCAGTTCCTTTGAATTCTTCGTATACTACATCATCCATCCGAGAGCCGGTATCAATGAGACAAGTAGCCACAATTGTCAACGAGCCACCGTTTTCAATGTTTCTAGCCGCTCCGAAAAATCGCTTGGGAGGGTACAAAGCAGAAGGATCAATGCCACCTGAAAGCGTTCGCCCAGAAGGGGTGACTATCAGGTTATACGCACGCGCAAGTCTGGTTATGGAATCCATCATAATTACTACATCTTGCCCGCTTTCTACCAGACGCTTTGCTCGCTCTAATACCATCTCTGCCACCCTAACGTGAGATGAAACCGGCTCATCAAAGGTAGAGGCAACAACCTCAGCGTCTACAGAGCGATCCATGTCGGTGACCTCTTCTGGACGTTCACCAATGAGAGCAACAATTAGATGAATATCTGGATACCTTACAGCAATAGCATTGGTGATTTCTTTGAGAATGGTGGTTTTTCCCGCTTTGGGAGGTGACACAATAAGCCCGCGCTGGCCTCGTCCTATGGGGGTGATTAAGTTTATCAAGCGGGTAGATTTTATGTGGGGGCTAGTCTCTAAATCGAAGCGGACATTGGGGAAAATGGGGATGAGGGCTGAAAACTCAGGCCGCCGTTTGGCCTTAGCGGGTTCTAACCCATTTACACTTTCTGCTTTCAAAAGCCCATAATGTCGCTCGGAATCTCGAGGAGGGCGAACGTGCCCAATAATCATATCGCCGCCTCGAAGGCCATAACGTCTAATTTGCGATTGAGACACATAAATATCGTCTGCTCCCGATTGATAATTAGCAGATCGCAAAAAACCAATGCCTTCTCCCATGATTTCAAGGATGCCTCCGCGCACTTCGCGGCCTTCTTCTTCGGCTTCTGCCTGACAAATTTTTAAAATCAGGGTTTCCTTTTTCAACCAACGGGCACGGTCAATGTTTAAGTCTTGGGCAATCTGACGCAATTCGCCCAACGACTTCTTAAGTAATTCTTCTACTCTCATAAATATACTCTATATGGGGGGGTAATGGGAAAATAGGATTAAATCTTGTGCAACCAAACCTCCGCTTCTCACTGCTGAGAGAGCGCAAAGCGGAAATTATTAAGTTTTCCACTAAAAAAGGAGGGAATGCTCAAATTATAGCATGAGAAAATAGAGGATGCAAGCGAGTTTCAAGCCTTATTGTTTCTTCAGGGAATAAAAGGACTGAATCTAGCTCAGAAAAGCTAAATACATCAATCCTCTAAAGGAGACTCCGCGGGCAAGGAATGTTTTTTTGTGTAGGGCAACCCATGGGCCAGCGCCACGCCCCCTCATCTATATTTGCCTTTTTGCATGACGCTTCATTAAGTCATTTGTCAATATTCTATTTTATGTTTCTTAGATATAATATATTTCCGTAGTGTCTACTCAGTCGCCATTTTTAACAGAAGGCGAATAGTTACTCCACAGTTAAATTAAAAATAATGAGAGGAATTATGCTTCAAAAATTAAAAATTGTTATTCCGATGGCAGGGTTGGGCAAACGTTTGCGCCCGCAAACTTGGAGCCGCCCCAAGCAACTGATTCACGCAGCAAACGACAGCGTTTTGGGACACGTGTTAAATATGTTCGATACCCTACCCGAACCCGAAAACGTGGAGTTCGTTTTCATTATTGGCTATCTGGGCGATAGAGTAAGAGAATACATGGCCGAAGTATATCCTGAATTTGAGGTACATTACATTGTCCAGGAAGAAATGCGCGGTCAGTCCCACGCTCTGTATTTAGCACGCGAATATCTCACTGGCCCAATGCTGATGGTTTTTGCTGACACGTTGATAGAGACCGATCTTTCTTTCTTGGCTAACGAGGAATCGGATATTGTCGCCTGGGTGAAGCCAGTGCCCGACCCCCGGCGTTTTGGTGTGGCCGAGGTTAACCAATATGGCAGGGTGACACGCCTGATAGAGAAGCCTAAATCTATGGATAATAATTTGGCTGTAGTTGGTTTTTACTATTTTAAGGAAAGTAAGTTGTTGGTAGAGGCTATTGAAGAACAAATTCGGCGCGATGTAAAATTGAAGAGCGAATATTTTCTAGCGGATGCTATCAATATTATGCTGGAAGACGGAAATCTCAAAATGCGCCCAGAAAAAGTGGATGTTTGGTTGGACGCGGGAACGCCAGAAGCCGTTTTAGAGACTAATCAATATTTATTGGAACATGGATACGATAATTCGTCTCAGGTTGCAGAACGCCCGGGGGTACGGGTCATCCCTCCCCTCTACGTTCACCCAGACGCCGAGGTAGAGACATCCGTTTTGGGGCCGCACGTCTCCATCGGAGCGGGGTGCCACATCCGGGGCAGCATCATCCAAAACACAATCATCGAGAAAAATTCCCAAGTGGAAGATATTATTCTGCGTGACACATTAATAGGCCAAGATTCTTTAGTAAAAGGACAAGCTGTGGTTATGAACTTGGGTGACAATGTAAAAGTGGAAATTTAAAGATACACAAAATCGGCGCATCTTTTTGTTCTCGTAAGGGCTGTGAATGGCAAATACGGCCTACAAACTTTCTAAAGGAGTCTATATGAGCAAGAAATATCTCGCAGAACGTGTGGTAAATCTCAAACCATCTGGCATTCGAAAATTTTTTGATATTGTAGCCACTATGGACGATGTCATTTCGCTGGGAATTGGGGAACCGGATTTCGATACTCCGCAGTCTATTTTGAGGGCTGGTATTGCAGGTTTGAAAAGCGGCGAGACGCATTACACGTCAAATGCAGGGATTTACGAGTTACGAGATGCAATTGCTGAATATTTGAATGGTCGTTACGACATATCTTACGATCCCGCCACCGAAGTCATTGCCACGGTAGGCGTTTCTGAGGCTCTGTATTTAGCAATGACGGCTATTATTGAACAAGGGGATGAAATTATTATTCCCACGCCGTGTTTTGTTTCTTACCAAGCGGAGGTGATTTTGGCGGGAGGTGTTCCGGTTGAAGTTCCCAACAGAATGGAGGATGCTTTCCAGCCAGATCCGGCTAAAATAGCCGCTGCTATTACTCCGCGCACGAAGGCTATCTTCATCGGTTATCCAAATAATCCAACGGGGGCGGTAGCTTCTCGCGAAGTATTAATAGAAATTGGTAAAATAGCCGAGAAACACGATCTAGTAGTAATTTCAGATGAGATTTACGACCAACTGGTTTACGGCGTGGAGCATATTTGTTTTGCCGCCTTACCAGGGATGAAAGAGCGCACCATCACTTTGGGTGGTTTTTCTAAGAGTTATGCCATGACTGGCTGGAGGATTGGATATGCCGCTGCTCCGGCTGAGATTATGGCTGGTTTGGTGCGTGTTCATCAATACACAATCATGTCCGCTCCCACAGTGTCGCAGCTTGCGGCCCTTGAAGCTCTTCGGCATGGAGATGAATACGTGGAAGAAATGCGCGTCAAGTATAATAGACGCCGGAATTTAATTGTGGGCGGATTGAACGAGATTGGCCTCAAGACCGTGGAGCCGCTGGGAGCATTTTACGCTTTCCCGCAGATTACATCCACAGGTATGGATGATGAGGCATTCGCCCAAGCGTTACTAGACGAGGAGCGTGTTGCCGTGGTTCCCGGTTCGGCGTTTGGTGCCGGTGGCGAGGGTTTTGTGCGCTGTTCTTACGCCACTTCTCATGGAGACATTGAGCAAGCTTTGGAGCACATGTACCATTTTGTCAAACGGTATGTATAAAGTTCGCCCGTTGAAAAGAATTGCTCTGTTTTCAATAAACAAAACCCCTGGATGTGAATATCTCCAGGGGTTTTGAGAAATTATAAAAATCCCTTAGCTACAGAACACTTTGGCAAAAGCAAGAAAATAGAACACGGATAGGCCTACGGCTTCGCGGATGTAGCGGATAAACGCAGATTAAAAATGATTAAATCCGCGCAAACCGGCGTTGCCAGAGGCGTGCCTCTGGCTATCCGCGTTCTATCACCAAGGCTAATTTTTAAACTGTCAGGTAGCTAGAAAATTCCCAGCGTAACACGCGCGTTTGACATTCTTACACAATGAATAATAATACACCACAAATCAAAATGGACGAAAAAACTACCCTCACCGACATCCGCCGCCGCGTGGCGCAGTTTGTAGCCGCCCGCGACTGGGAGCAATTCCACACCCCCAAAAATTTGAGCAACGCCATTGCCATTGAGGCTTCAGAGCTGATGGAGTGTTTTCTATGGCTTACAGACGCAGAGGCCAAAGCCGCGCCGAATGACGCCGAAAAACGGGATGCCATTATTGATGAACTGGCCGATGTGATGATTTACTCCCTTAGCATGGCAAACGCCATGGGGATTGACATCAGCGCCGCTATTCGGGGGAAATTGGCCCGCAACGAACACCGCTTCCCCCCAGAGATGTGGCGCGGGAGGGCGCGCGTTCCCAAAAATAGCGAAGAGATACAATCTGAGTTGGAGAAATAATGCTCAAGCTGTCCACGAAAAGCCTTGAAATATCTCTCACCGGCAAACTTGTATTGAAGACACTGTTTGTGTTAATTGTCTTGATAGGGCTGCTTGAGGGTGTGGCGCGTTTACCCTGGCCAACAGATAGAATTCCCGCCCCATCCATGGGCACTTACTACATCATAGATATTGAGCTTTCTAGGTTGGCAGACTATGTACAAGAAAACGATGGCGTTGATGTTATTATTTTTGGCAGTTCGCTCGCTCACAGCGGCTTAGATCCCGAAATTATCGAGAATGTTTTCCAGCAAGGCACAGGGCAAAATTTGCGAGTTTTTAATTGCGGCGTTACGGGAATGTCTCTTTTACCAGCGACATCTTTCGTCAAAATTATCACCCAATCATATAACCCCACTTTGATCATTCATGTCACCGAAATGCGCGATTACAGCTCTCTAACAACGGGAGGCTTGATTCATAGCGTAGCTAATGATCCTTGGTTTCATTATAAACTTGGCAAATTCTCACCCAAAGGCTGGATTATTGACCATTCTATGGCCATGCAAAGATATTTAAGCTTTCGCTTTTGGGTACGGGATGACTTTCCCGCTTGGTATTCCTTGCTCCAGAAACGCTTAGTTGATATTACACCATGGGGATTTGAGGCTGATAGACGGGTTGCCGATGACCTAAACGCGTCACCCGATCCTAATAACGAAAAAGACAAATATATGCTGGATGCTTATGAAGATTATCAAGTCGCTCCAGAACGAGTAGAATCTTTGAAAGATGTTCTTTCGCAGCCCGATAAAAAAGTGGTGATAGTAGAAATGCCTGTTCATTCTGCCGCACTACAATATTTCGGTGACCCCTCCGAAGACTACCAAGAGTATATTACAACTATAGAGCAAACCGTCCAAGATTATGGCGGAAAATTTATTTCAACTGCTAACCTAAATATCCCCAATATTGGATACTCCAATAAATTCCACCTCAACCAAGATGGCGCCCCTCTTTTCAGTGAGTTTCTTGCCCAAGAATTAGTTCATCTCTATAATACTGGTTGGTATCAACCGTAATAAGTAAAGAGCAAAACGCAGCTTGTTAATCGTCACTATTTCTGTTCTCTTAAACACTCTATGGCAATAACCTCTTTGGCCTTTGCGGGCTTTGTAATTGCTACCCTGGTAGCCTACCACCTTGTTCCCTCTACTTGGAAGAAGTACGTTCTTCTAATAGCTTCCTTGGTGTTTTACGCCGTTTTTTCATGGCAATCGCTTATTGCGTTTAGTTTAATTGCTCTCTCAAATTTTCTAATTGGCATTCAACTTTCAAAAGAGCAAAATAAAACATTTTGGTTGTGGCTTGGTATCCTAATAAATATCACTTCGTTGATCGTTTTTAAATATGCCGATTTTTATCTCCCCCAAGTAAAAGCCGTTTTAGAGAACGCCAACATCCAAACCTCTGCCGATGGATTGAAAATCCTCTTACCCATCGGGTTATCATTTTTTGTTATGCAGGGAATGTCCTATCTTTTCGACATCAACAAGAAACGGATCCCGGCTATAAAATATTTTCCCGATTTTTGGCTCTTTGCCCTCTATTTTCCTAAATTGCTTTCTGGTCCCATGGAAAGAGCAGGACGCTTCATTAAACAAATCAATCAGCCTCAAATAGTTGACACGAAAACACTAGAAACCAGTTTAGCCCTCATTGTCATGGGAACAGTGCGGAAGATGGTACTGGCCGATCCCTTAACCAGCATGCTGCCCTCGGACGTTTTCACCGACCCCGAAAAGTTTGCTCCCCACCTATTAGCCGCGTGGCTCTTAGCCTATGGATTTGCCATCTACAACGACTTCGCCGGCTACACAAACATCATTCGCGGTGTGAGCGGCTTGTTTGGAATTTCTCTCACGCAAAACTTCAACGTCCCCTACTTCGCACGGGATTTTACAGAATTCTGGCAGCGCTGGCATATCAGTTTTTCGAACTGGCTCAGGGATTATATATTCTACCCGCTAACTCGTGTCTTGCGCCGCAAATTTGACCGCAAAAACCCGCTCAACGTCATTTTGCCTCCTTTCACCACCATGGTAGTCAGTGGGTTATGGCACGGGCTTAATCCGCACATGATCGTTTGGGGCGGATTGCATGGTCTTTACCAGGTGATAGAGCGCATTCCGTCCTTTTGGCGTCCCACCATTCCCCCTGCCAAACGCCCAAAATGGCGTCAATGGCTGGGCGGGTTGGTCACGTTTGGAATGGCAATGCTGGCTTGGGTTCCATTCCGCGCCGATTTACCAACCACCTGGGCATTCTGGAAGCAGCTAACGCTTTTATTTAATATCCCCATTTTGAAAAAAGCAATCCATCCCCGTTCGTTTGTGTATCTTGGCAGTGAACAATCAAATTTATATAGAATCTGGTCATTCCCCGACCTGCGGATATTCATTTTAATAATCCCCTCTTTATTAATCGACATCTGGCAGTATCGCCACCCAGACATTAACACTATTCGGGACTGGTCACAATGGGCCAAAGCTATTGCCCTGGCAATGAGCCTGTTAGCCATCTATCTAGTTTCCCTGGCCAGCCCCCAAGCCCCATTTATATATCAAGGATTCTAGAGTAGGAGAAAACATCATGTCACCTTCCATAGAAGAACAAATCAGCCATTTTATTTGCGAAGAAATCATCCACCAACCCGAAAGAGTACTAGCCTCCACCGAGCCGCTCCTCTCCAGCGGGTTGCTCGATTCCTTTAGCCTAATGGATATTTCTCTCTTTGTAGAAGATAACTTCGGCGTGCGCATTGACGATACCGAGCTTAACGTGGATACATTCGACACCCTAGAAGAACTTGCCGTGCTGATAAGAAACCGCATGGATACAGCCGCATGAGCGTATTCAGCCAGCAGTTAAAAAACCACTACCACACAATTCCCCGCCAACCCGCCGTCACCATTCAACGCGCGGGAGAACCAGACCAACCCATCACCTACGCAGAGCTAGTCCACGGAGCGGCCAAATACGCGCGTGCCCTTCAAAACGCTGGTATCCGCCCCGGAGAAGTAGTCATCATCATCCTCGAGCATGGCGCCGACCTCATCTACGCCTTTTGGGGCGCAGTGCTTCAAGGAGCCATCCCCTCCATCCTCCCCTTCCTAACCGAAAAACTCTCCCCAGAGATATACCGCCAATCGTTATCCGCCCTCATCAACATCACCACCCCCGCCGCATTCATCACCTACCCCGCATTCGTTAGCGAAGTCCAAGAAGCCGCTGCGGGCGCCGATTCCATGCCCACAATCCTAACCAGCGCAGATCTCCCCCAGGAAGCCCCGCTTGACTTTCAAACCCTACCCGGGCTTCAGCGCAACCCCAATGATATAGTCCTCCTCCAACATTCATCCGGCACAACGGGACTTAAAAAAGGCGTCGCCCTCACCCATCAGGCGGTCTTCAACCAACTAGAAAACTACGCCAGCGCCCTAAAACTGCGCGAAGATGATGTCGTGATAAGCTGGCTGCCTCTCTACCACGACATGGGACTCATCGCTGGATTCCTTTTGCCCGTTTTGAGCGGCCTTCACTTAGTGCTCATGTCCCCCTTCGATTGGATTAGAGCGCCCCAAATGATGTTCAAGGCCATCACTCAATACCAGGGCACGCTAACCTGGATGCCCAACTTCGCCTACAACTTTTGCGCCCAAAAAATACGCCCTCAATACCTAAAGGGCATAAACCTATCTTCACTCCGCGCCATCACTAATTGCTCCGAAACCATCCACTGGAAAAGCCACCAAATCTTCCTAGAGCGGTTTGCGCCCCACGGCCTAGCCCCCGCCGCGCTAGCCGCCAGCTACGCCATGGCTGAAAACGTCTTTGCCGTCACCCAGGGCGGCGGAGGCCACAGACCCATGAGCGTAGACCAAATAGACGCCCACGACTTTCAAACCAAGCGCATCGCCCGCCCCGCCACAGATGGGAATACCATCACGTGGGTGTCCTCTGGCACTCCGCTGGATAATGTAGAAATTCGCGTCCTTGACGAGAATCTCCAACCGCTCCCTGAGCGCGGCGTGGGAGAAATCATTCTCCGCAGCGACTGCATGTTAACCGAATATTTCAATCGCCCCCATGCCACCCAAGAAGCCTTCCTAGAGGGCTGGTACCGCACCGGCGATATTGGCTACATCGCCAACGGCGAGGTCTACGTCACCGGACGCCAGAAAGAACTCATCATTGTCGGCGGAAAGAATATCTACCCCCAAGACCTAGAAAGGCTCGCCAACCAAGTGTCGGGCGTCCATTCTGGCCGGGTGGTGGCCTTTGGCGTCTACAACGAAAACATCGGCACCGAAGAAGTCGTTCTCGTTGCCGAAAGCGAAACCACCGACCCCGCCCAAAGACAAGCTATAGCCACTCAAATTCGCCAAAAGATCAACCAGGGAACCGATACGGTCGT
Source organism: Chloroflexota bacterium (assembly GCA_003648195.1). GTDB lineage: Bacteria > Chloroflexota > Anaerolineae > Anaerolineales > UBA11858 > B10-G9. The sequence goes on from QMOK01000026.1 coordinate 15,676, forward strand.
TAGATACGTGCGCATAGTTGAACCCAAGTGGCTCATCAAAACCAGCAGCGGCAAAATTGCCCGGGGGGCCAACCGGCAAAAATACATCGACACAAATTAAGGTCAAAAAGGGTTCTTTTGGGGGGAAATCGGGCCTTCTCGCGCCATTTGGGGGAATCTTGGCGTGGAAGTGAATCTCCCCCTCAAACCTGGGTTTTCAGCCCCGCACCGGCGTGCCCCCCGTCCATCGCGCGGGATGCCATTCCCCGGCCCCTAACTCCTAACCGCGTTCAGAAAATCGGCCAACAAACCATAAGCCGTAGTCGCCGGGGAGGGGTCTTCTTCTAGCAAAGAAAGCTTGCCCAGCACATCGCTCTCGACCTGCAAAATAGAAGAGGTTCCCATCACGTTATAAAGAGGGGAATCTGCGCCAACCAACTGCGGGGACACTTTTGCCCGCACCGAGTCGCCATCCCGTTGGGCTTCGCAAACCAATTTCCAACGCTTGTTTTCAGCACTAGCCTTAGTTACGGCGTCCACGCCCACCCCACGGATTCCCGTCCGGTTCACCTCGCTGGGGAGGAGCGGGACGCCCATCACCACCGTCACCAAAGCCGCCACTTTTATGGCCGCGTCCCATCCATCCACGTCCCCGCTGGGATCGGACTCGGCAATCCCCACCGATTGCGCGTAGCCTATGGCGTCATCCAAACTTTCCCCCTCTTCCATGCGTGTGAGCAATAAATTGGTCGTTGAATTTAAAATCCCGCGAAAAGCACGCACATTAGCCGCCGGCAGCGCATCCCTAAAAAGCGAGAAAATTGGTGCACCGTCCATCACCGCCGATTCGAAGAAAAACTTGCGCCCCTGGGCCTGCGCGAGCGCGGAGAGTGACTGGTAAGCGTGGACGACCGGCCCCTTGTTGGCCGTAGCCACGTGCATGCCTTTTTCCAGCCCCGCGCGGATATAAGAGATGGCAGGTTCGCCCGTTTGGTAGTTAACCGGCGTGGTCTCAAATAGCACGTCCGCTGGGCAGCGCCGAATGAAATCCTCCGAGTCCTGCACTTTTTGCACGCTCAACGCATCCAGGCTTTCCCCGGCCTGGGCTTTGGCGAGCGCGGAGGCAAGCTCAATTCCCTGTGGGTTAATGGCCGCTCCGTGGCTGCCCGTGGCGATGCCCGCCACCCGAAAAGTGATGCCGTATATTTCTTGAAGTTCGGCTTCCTTTTCGAGCAGCAACTTCCCCAACGCTTGTCCCACGTTTCCGAAACCGAGTAAGGCGAGTTTTAATGTCTTCAATTTTAATTCTCCTTGTGTTAGGGTATCAGGTATCAGGTAACGGGTATCAGGTACTGGGTACTAGGCAAACTACCCAACTATTTCCCACCCGCCTTATGCTTGCCCTTAATATCCTTGATCTTCGCCTCAGATAGTTCTGGCAGATCCTCGGTTTTGGTGATGCCCAGGGCCTGGCGTTGCGCCGCTCGCCAACGGGTAAGGCGTTCCTCAACTTCTTCTTCGTAGCCCTGGCTAGAGGGTTTGTAGAAATACGTGCCCAACAAATCGTCTGGCAAATATTGTTGAGGCAAAAAATGGTCGGGGTGCGCGTGGGGATATTGATAACCTTTCCCGTGTCCCAGCGCTTTGCTATCCCGGTTACCGTCTTTGAGGTGTAGGGGAACATTGGTGCGGCTGGCCTTTTCTATGAGGTCGAATGCTTTGAAGTACGCCCCCGCCGAATTGGACTTGGGCGCGGTGGTCAGGTATAGGACGGCCTCCACGATGGGATACACGCCCTCGGGCATGCCCACAAAGGTAAAGGCCTGCGCCGCGGCGTTGGCGACCACCAACCCCATGGGATCGGCCAAACCAATATCCTCCCCCGCTAAAATTAGCAGCCGCCGGAGGATGAAACGGGGGTCTTCCCCGGCGTAGAGCATTTTAGCCAACCAGTAGAGAGCCGCGTCCGGGTCGGAGCCGCGCACAGCCTTAATGAAAGCCGAGATGGTATCGTAATGGGCGTCACCGTCTTTGTCGTAAAGCACGGCTCGGCGCTGAATGGATTCCTGGGCGACTTCCAGAGTGATGCGAACGCATCCATCCGCGTCTGCGGGAGTGCTTTCCACGGCCAGTTCTAGGGCGTTGAGGGCGTTGCGGGCGTCTCCCCCTGCCACACGGATGAGGTGGGCTTCCGCGTCTGCGTTCAGGTTGACGGTGCGGTACCCGTAGCCGCGCTCTTCATCCGCCAAGGCTCTGTGCAGGAGGGTGCTTATGGCGCTATCCCCCAGTGATTTGAGCTGAAAAACCCGCGAGCGCGAGACCAGGGCGCCAATGACCTCGAAGTAAGGATTCTCCGTGGTGGCGCCAATGAGGGTGATGGTTCCATTCTCCACGTTGGGCAAAAGCGCGTCCTGTTGAGCCTTGTTCCAGCGGTGAACCTCATCCACAAAAAGGATGGTACGCATCTGGTACATCCGGCGCCGGTTGTGAGCTTCTTTGAGCACCTGGCGCAGGTCAGCTTTGCCCGACATCACGGCGGAAAGGGTGGTGAAATGCGATTCGGTGTGATGGGCGATGACTTTGGCGAGGGTGGTTTTCCCTGTCCCCGGCGGCCCCCACAGAATGATGGAGGAGAACAGCCGGTCGGCCTGAATGGCGCGGGAGAGGAGCCTCCCCTCCCCAACGATGTGCTCCTGCCCAACGAACTCCGACAGGGAGCGGGGTCTCATGCGGGCGGCAAGAGGGGCTTCACGATTCAGTCGTTCTTGGAGGGCGTGGTCAAAGAGGTCTGTCATGGGGGTATTGTAGCATGGGGCGAGGAGATTGGGGAGCGGGGGAGGTTGGCTTCATCACCTAATCATCTGACTTTCTGATAAAATTAGACATATAGAAGTAGCGTAATAAATGTCTTTTCTCAAAGATTTCCCCTCACCCTCCGCCCTCTCCCTGTGGGGAAAGGTTAGGATAAGGGTAGCCTAAATATCTAAAAAAATATCTGGTGCGTAACATCAGTTAGTTAAAAGCAAAAAGCCCCAGTATAGGGGCTTTTACTCTGTCTAAGCTGACAGTTAGTCAGCGGCTGGCCTGTGGCCAGCTGGGGGCATTTTCTGCCCGCCTCAAAGCTTAAGTTTCAAGCGTTGAAGCGGAGAGAGAAGGAAGCAAGGATTAGATGGCATTAAAATAGGAATTTTGGTAAGTCATTAATTCGGTCGAGAGTCTTGACACAGAATGCAAAAAGGTTTATTGTATTTCATAATGACAACGTTTATAGTTACAAAGAGAAATATTATATGAAGTATAGAGAGTTCGAAAACCAATTGAATGTCTTACCGGCCTTCAATCTGAATGATGTCCGTAAGCTCGATCCGGGTTTCCACAGACAGCAGCTAAGTTATTGGCTGGCAAAGGAATGGATCAAGCCATTGCCCGGCGGGTATTACATGCTGGAAAACCAAAAGGTTGACGAGCAGTATCTATTTACCTTGGCTAACATCATCTACCAACCATCCTATATTAGCCTGGAGTCAGCACTGGCATATTATGGGGTCGTTCCCGAATCGGTACTGGGCGTAACCAGTGTCAGTTCACGCAAGACCATCCGGTATCAAAGCAGGTGGGGGGAATTCAGGTACCGCAGCGTAAAGCCCCTCTATATGTTTGGCTATATCGTGGTTGAGCCGATGCAAAAGAGGAAGTACAAGATGGCTCGGTTGGAAAAGGCCGTGCTAGACTATCTCTATTTGAACTCAGATATTCGTTTTGGAGCGGATTTTGAAGGGCTGCGTTGGAATAGAATTACCTTGCAACAACTAGGCGACAATCCGTTATTTTTAAAGTATTTGTCAATCTTCGATAATCAGGCTCTCGAAAACAGGGTCGAACAATTGTGGGAGTATATTCATGCTTGACTTTCAACAAATCCAAGGACAGTATCCATATCATTTGCGGGTATTCGAGCGCGCTTTATTGCGTGAATATTTACAACATAAGATTCTACAGGCAATTTTCGAAAGTAAAAAAGCCCACAAATTGGCTTTTTTGGGCGGGACAGCTTTACGGATTGTTTATGGCAACAGCCGTTTTTCTGAAGATATCGATCTCGATAATTTCGATCTGAGTTGGTCAGAATTTGAGCAGGTGATTCAAAAAGTGGAGCATTTTCTTACCCTAGAAGGATTTGAGGTAGAGATAAAAAATGTGGCCAAAGGAGCCTACCACTGCTACCTAAGATTCCCGGATTTACTCTACAATCAAGGTCTCTCGCCTTATCAGCAAGAGAAGATCCTCATTCAGATCGACACAACCGCGCAGGGATTCGACTATCAACCTGAGATCAAAATTTTGAATAAATTCGATGTTTATACCGAGATCAAGGTAACCCCCTTAAATATCTTATTGGCACAGAAGATCTATACAGCCGTCAACCGGAAAAGACCCAAAGGCAGGGATTTTTTCGACATCACCTTCTTGTTCAGCAGAACAAAGCCTCATTTCGGATTTTTGATCCAGAAGATGGGCATAGAAACTCCGGAGGGATTAAGAGAGGGGATTCTCGAAAGAATAGAAACGTATGATTTCCAAAAACTGGCAGACGATGTTTCTCCCTTTCTGATGAAGAAAGGAGAGATAAAAAGAGTAGAAAATTTCAAACAATTTTGGACACAAGTGGAGATGGTTTGAAAAGGAGAAAAACTATGAAAAGCAAAGCGATCTATTCCCTTTTGTGCCTCGTAATTCTGACCGCATGCGCGACACCCGCGCCGACCGCCGCGCCGGCAAGGCGATGACCATCTATTCAGCGACGAGGAGTTGAACGCACTGATTGATGACTTGGAGTTGCATCCCAGCGTGCAGGTGTTGAATAAATAGAAAGAGAAACTCCGGGTTGTTTGATGGAAAGACAAGAAATTTACCACTAAGACACAAAGAGTACGAAGAAACTCTTTATGTCCACAAAGAAAAACTTTGTGGACTTCATGACTTTGTGGTGAATTAGCTTTTGGTTCCGGCTTGTCCGGGTTAGGAGATTTAAAATGGATAGTGTTTTTTTAGGATTGAGCGCTGAACAATGGTTGAATTTAGGAATTTCGTTTTTAGCCATAATTTTGGTTTTGATTTTTGGGCGATGGTTTGTTGCCTTGATTCTTGACCGTATCATAGGTAAAGTAACCAATCAGACAAAGACCACGCTAGATGATGTGTTTTTGGATTTGTTGCGGAGACCGCTTTATATATTAGTGATTGTCCTGACTTTGAACATCTCACTGACGAGATTGGACTTTTTGCCACTTTCTTGGTCTTCCTGGATGGGTGATTTCTTTTTTGTGCTCTATTTTTTAGTGGTATTTTTCTTTGCTTGGGCTTTTGTAGTTAACTTTTTTATATGGTATGGTAAGAAAGTAGCTGACCAAACTGAATCTGATCTAGACGAACAATTATTCCCATTTTTTCGGCGAATTGCCCTAATTCTGCTGGGAACAATCGGAATCATCACGCTCTTAGGGCGTTTTGAAGTGGATGTCAGCGCTATGGTTGCCTCTCTGGGAATCGGTTCCTTGGCTATTGCCTTAGCTGCTCAGAGTGCGCTTTCAGATATGATCAGTGGTTTTTTGATTATGGTCGATCGCCCTTTTCGCATCGGAGACAGAATCGAGATTTCAGATTTGGATACTTGGGGAGATGTGATTGATATTGGTCTGCGCAGTTCCCGCATTCGCACACGAGATAATCGCATGGTGATTGTGCCTAACTCGCTTATAGCCAAGAGTCTAGTGGTCAATTATTCCTATCCCAATGACCAATACCGTATTCAGGTGCATGTGAGCGTGGCTTATGGCACCGATTTAGAACTTGCACGAGAGACAATCACCGAGGCGGTAAAAGGCGTGGAGGGCGTCTTGCCGGATCGCAAAGTGGAAGCTTTATTCTTAGAGTTCGGTGACTCAGCGGTGATCTTCCGGGTGCGGTGGTGGCTAGATTCCTATGTAGACACCCGCCGCATGTTTGACCGTGTCAACACGGCAATTTATAATGCCCTTAATGAGAATGGCATCGAAATGCCCTATCCACAGGTGGATATACACTATCGGGGACTGGCAGAAGAGGGTAAAGGTGCTATAAATTAGGAGGCGCAAGGGCTTTTTCGGTGGTAATTATTTGCGTTGTTAGTTAACGCATGTTACACTA
>QMOK01000027.1 GCA_003648195.1 Chloroflexota bacterium
ATCATCCGCAAAGATGGTGAAAAACGCCATGTCGAAATAAGCATGTCCACAATACACGATGCACAAGGCCAACCACTCAGCATCGGGCAAATACTAGACATCACCGAACGCAAACAAGCTGAAGAAAAATTGCTCCGCTTGAGTAGTGCGGTAGAGCAAGCTGGCGATGGAATTGCTATAACCGATATGGAAGGTAATACCCTTTTTGTTAACCACGCCTGGGCAGATATGCACGGTTATACTGTTGAAGAAATTACGGGCAAGCACCTGGCAATGTTCCACACCAAAGAACAACTCCAAAACGAGGTGGCCCCTTTCAATGAGTTAGTAATGAAAAACGGCTCCAACGCCAGTGAAGTGGGACACCTGCGTAAAGATGGTAATACCTTTCCCACCCTGATGACCACCACTATTCGCAAAGATGCGGCAGGCAACCCTGTTGGGCTAATTGGTACGGCACGCGACATCACCGAACGCAAACAAGCCGAAAAGGAAATACAAGAAAGCGAGGAACGTTTCCGCGCACTATTCAACTCCTCAAATGACGCCATCATGACCCTTGCTCCTCCTACCTGGAAATTCACCTCTGGAAATCCTGCCATATTAAATATATTCAAAGTTGAAAGCGAAAAAGAATTTACATCTCTCGGGCCAGGAGATGTTTCGCCAGAGAAGCAACCCGATGGTCGCCCTTCCAGCGAACTAGTACAAAAAATGATCCAGACAGCAATGGAGGAAGGCTCAGGCTTTTTTAACTGGACACATAAAAGAATGGATGGAGAAGAATTCCCCGCTACCGTTCTGCTAACCAGAGTCGATCTGACAAACACATCCTTTCTACAAGCTACCGTAAGAGACATCACCGAACAAGCACAAATGGAGCAATATATCCGTAAAACGATGGAAAGGCGAGGAGAACAGTTACAAATCACCACCGAAATAGCGCAAAACATCAGCGCCGCTCCGGGGCTAGAGGAAATTTACGAGCGCGTGGTTACTCTAGTTAAAGAGCGCTTCGGTTATTACCACACCCAAATTTTCCGTCACGACCCAGAAAAGAACGCCATGGTAGTTATTAAAGGCTACGGAAAAGCAGGCCAAACAATGCTATCCGCTGGACACAACCTCCCTTACGGAAAAGGCGTAGTAGGAACAGCCGCCGCTACCGGCAAACCTGTACTAGCCTCGGACGTGACCGAAGATCCCAACTGGGTGCCTCACCCAGCCCTGCCCGAAACCAAAGGCGAACTAGCCATCCCCATCAAATGGCAAAAAGAAATCTTAGGAGTTCTTGACGTTCAAAGCAATGAAGCCAATGCTCTCACAGAAGAGGATCAAATGGTACTGTTGGGATTAGCCGGACAAATTGCCAACGCAATTGTGAATACTCGTCTATTTGAACAAATAGAAATTCGCATCCGCCGCGAGCAAATCCTGCGCGAGATAACTAACCGCGTGCGTGGTTTCACAAACCCCGATACTGTCATTCAATCCGCTGTGCGCCAATTAGGCGAAACTTTAGGGCGGCCCACCTTTATTCGTTTGGGAAGCGCAAAAGAACTATCGCAGCCACCAGCCAATAAAAATGGCAATGATCTAACCCCGCAAAACGGAGGCGAGTAAGTTATGAAAAACCTCGCGCTGAAGATTGGAAAAAACCTAGAAAAACTAACAAATAAATACGCTCAAGAACTTAGCAATATCCCAAACTACCGAGAACTAACTTCCGAGGCTAGGCACGATATTGCTCAAGATGACCTGCAACTTATTGCCACTTGCTTAAAAACTAAAGACGACACAAAATTCGTTAATTTTACCCAGGAAAAGGCACAAGAAAGGCTAAGGGAGCGCTTTGCTCCCTTGCCGCTTTTGCAAGCCCTAACCGCTATTGAGAACACATTATCTCCTTTGGTTACTAACGCAGAAGCAGCCAAGTTCTTATGGCACATGTTGTCCAAAGCTCAAAATGTAGTCGCGCGCCAAATTGCAGAACAGTCCTATTACCACCAACGAGAGTTCCTCTGGCGCGTCATTGACACCGCCCCTAGCTTTATCTTTGTGCGAGATAGAGAAGGAAAGTTCATTCTGGCAAACCAGGCTCTGGCAAATGCTTATGATGCCAGCGTCAAAAACCTTATTGGAAAAACAGACTTTGATTTCAACCCCAACGCCGCAGAAGTTGACCAACTTCACCGAGACGACTTAGAGGTGATGGACTCTCTGAAAGACAAAATCATCCCAGAGCAAATTATTACTGACGCGGCAGGCAACCAGCGATGGATGCAAATCATCAAGCGTCCGCTTGCAGACGAAGACGGCGTAGCCCGGCACATTCTTGGTATTGCTAGTGATATTACCGATCGCAAGCAACTAGAGCAAGAACTCCAAACAATGCTAGAGCAGCGAGAGCGCCAAGTAGAAACCAGTACCGAGATTGCACAAGAAATAGCTACCGCTACCGACCTAGAGGAAATATATCGCCGCGTAGTTACCCTGATTAATGAACGTTTTGGCTACTATCACACCCAAATTTTCCGTCACGACCCGAAAGAAGCCACAATGGTAGTCATTGAAGGTTATGGCACGGCAGGGCAAAAAATGGTAGCCGCGAAACACAGCCTGCCCTACGGAAAAGGCGTAGTAGGAACAGCCGCCGCCACAGGAAAACCGGTGCTGGCCTCGGATGTAACAACGGATCCAAACTGGGTTCCGCACCCCGCCTTGCCAAACACTAAAAGCGAACTAGCCGTACCTATAAAATGGCAAAATGAAGTGTTGGGTGTCCTTGACATTCAGAGCGACCAAACTGGCGCCCTCACCGAAGAAGATCAAGTAGTGTTGCTTGGTCTAGCCGGACAAATCGCTAACGCCATTGAGAGTACCCGCCTCTATAGAGAGCTATCCCAACAACAATACTTAATGAACGCTCTCATGGCAAATGTTCCAGATGCTATTTTCTTCAAAGATACCCAAGGCCGTTTCATCGGTGGCAGCCAATCGCTCATCACACGGTTTGGTCTGGATGATCCAAGCGAGATAATAGGAAAAACAGATTTTGATTTCTTCACAGACGCACACGCTCAAAACGCATACGCAAATGAACAAGAAGTGATAAAAACTGGAGAACCATCCATTATCGAAGAAAAAGAAACTTGGCCTGATCGCCCAGACAGTTGGGTACTAACGCGCAAACTCCCTCTGCGCGATGAGGAGGGAACCATCATTGGCACCTTTGGAATCTCTAGCGATTTTACTCAACAAAAACAAGTGGAAGAAGCACTAGCTCAGGACAGAAATTTACTGCGCACGCTCATCAACAATATTCCCGACTACATCTATTATAAAGATATTGAAAGCAAATTTATCCTCAATAACTCGGCCCACCTAGCCAGCCTAGGAGCAAAAACTCAAGAAGATACTATTGGAAAAACAGACTTTGATTTCTTCCCCGAAGAACTAGCTGCCCAATATTTCGCCGATGAACAAAAAATCATCGAAACAGGCATACCTTTGCTCAACCACGAAGAACCTGTCGTAGACCAAACAACAGGTAACACAGTATGGGTTTCGACAACAAAAGTACCCCTGCAAGATGCTGAAGGCAACACCATAGGTCTACTTGGTGTAACACGGGATATTACAGAAAGCAAATCTGCCGAGCAAGAAAAAGAAGAGACCCTACGCGAACTCGAACACCTTGCCCGCGCTATGAGCCGCGAAGGATGGGAAAAACTGCGCAGCAAGACAGGAACAATTGGTTATCATTTTGACCAAATCAACGTAGTGCCCGATGAAAATTGGTGGACACCAGAAATACGCCAAGCAACAAACCAAGGCAAGTTGGTAGCAGCCTCAAAAGAGGGTCAAACAGCCGTGGCGCCGCTATCGGTGCGTGGTGAAGTAATTGGCGCACTAGGAGTATTAGACAACCCCGCCAACCCTCTCTCACAGGAAGACTTAGAACTAGTAGAAGCAGCATCAGAAGAAATAGCTCTGGCAATGGAAAGCGCCCGCCTCTTTGAAGACGCCCATCTCCGTGCTGAAGAAATGGCTACCCTGAATGAACTCGCCCAAACCCTCAGCACCCAGCTTATGGTAAACGAGGTACTAGAAGTAGCCTACAAAGGCGCGTCTCGCCTGCTAGACACTAGCAACTTCTACATTGCCTTCTACGACCCAGAAACTGAGATTATTTCATTCCCATTTAACATTGAAAACAAACAACGGGTACACTTATCGCCCCGCCAAAAAGGAGAAGGCCTCACCGAACACATCATCAAGACCCAAGAACCATTACTCATCCGAGAGAATTTAGAACACCAGATGAAAGAACTGGGCATAGAAATCATTGGTCAACTTGCGTTTTCCTGGCTAGGAGTACCGCTGATAGCTGGCGATCGCATCCTAGGAATAATGGCCGTCCAAAGCTATACTACTCCCCGTCTCTACGACGAACACGACAAAAATATGCTAGAGGCCATAGCCAACCAGCTAGCTATTGCCGTACAAAACGCCCTCCTCTTTGAAGAGACACAAACAGCCCTAAGAGAATCGGAAATTCTATATGAAGTGGCGCAAAATCTAGGACAAATGGAAGAAGAACAAGCAATGCTTGACTTTATCTTACCCAAATACCTAGATTACTTGAAATTCGAGCAAGGCGGCATTCTGATCTTAGACGCCAATGGCAACACAGGAACATTAAAATCCCTTATCCGTGCAGGTCAACCAGTTGAAGCTGGGTTAAAAATATCCATAAATGGCAATTGGCCCATGGAAAAAATGTTAGAAACCAAAAAACCAGTTGCCCTTACAGACGCACTCCACAACGAAAATATAGCAGTGCGTAAACTAGCAAAAGAGCTAGGCTATAAATCTTTGTTACTAGTACCCATCATCATCCGAGATGAAATAATAGGAGCCTTGGGAGCAGACGCAATCGAAACCATTCATGAATTCACAGAAAGAGAAATTGCCCTAATTCAGGCCATAGCCAACCAATTAGCAATTGCTATGGCTAATATACGTTCCCTGGAAGAGGCCCAATCCGCTCTATCCGAAGCAGAAGCCACTCAGCGACTATACTTGCGCGAAGAATGGAAAAAGTTCGTCCCCGACAAAATAGCCCCATTCTACGAACGTACTCAGTCGGGACTTCAACCTCTTGAAGATGTCGAAAAAGCACTACCTCCCCAAAAAACTCTTCTGGAACAAGGCGAAGGAACAGAAACAAAATTGGTGGTGCCCCTCCTCTTACGTGGTGAAACTATTGGCGCATTGGGACTAGAAAAATCAGGTAACAATCAAAAATGGACAGAAGAAGAAATTGCTCTCATTGAAACTGTAGCCGAACAATTAGCAATTGCTGTCGAAGGCGCACGTCTGCTAGAAGAAACCCAAAACCGTGCTGCCCTTGAACGCTTAACAGGTGAAATTACGACCAAACTGCGAGAAACATTAGACGTCGATTCTGTGCTCAGAACTGCCGTAAACGAAATATACGAAGCCATAGATCTAGAACACGTCACTGTCCGGCTTACAGAACAAGCAACGCTCTCCAAAAAGGAGGCCGAAGCATGAACCTTTCCAATTTGCGTAACTTATTTCTAGGCGAACAATCAATTCGTCAAAAAGACTCACTGCAAAATTGGCGTGAGCGCATTTTCACAATAATAATCAACATTAGCACTGCCGCAGGCGTAATCGCTTATACAATCAACGCTATCAGCTTAAGTAAACAGCAGGCATGGCTCTTGTTAGCTATTGTCTCAATAATATATCTTTGGATACTAGTTATAGCGCTAATTAGGCGAATCCCCTACACCATACGCGTTGGAAGCTACATCATTCTGCTCTACGTACTTGGTATCTCAACAGGATTGAGCAAAGCGGCCGTTGGCGATAGTCGTATCTGGCTAATCTCATCATCCATATTGGCAGCCATTTTCCTGGGAGGCAAATCTGGATTAGCCATGGCTGGCATCAATTTCGCAAGCTGGCTAGCTATGGGATTGCTCTTCCAATTAAATATTATAGACTACCCTCACGCTCACATCCTCAATATGGTGCGCCCTGGCAATTACTCACTTTGGCTCAATACAGGTCTTACCGCCTTTATAGCCTGTGCAGCCACCTCAATCTCAATTGCAACAGTTCTAAATAACCTAGACACATCCCTGCAAGAAAGTCGTTCTCTCGCAGACGAACTAGAAAAAACAGCTAGCCAGTTGCAAAAACAAACTACCGTATTAGAACACCGTTCGCAAACCCTAGAAACATCGGTGCAAATTAACCATGCCGTCTCGACTATCCTAGACGCAGAACAAATCCTCTATCAGACAGCAAAATTGGCAAAAGAAAAACTCGACTTGCTTCACGTAGGCATACTCCTGGCCAACAAATCAGGTACAGAGGTCTCGTTACGAGCTAGCTATGGAGGGGGCGGGCACACCATCCCCGCCCCAGGTTACCGCATCCCGTTGGGAGACGGGCTAATTAACTGGGTAATCACCAATTCGCAGCCACGAGCAATCGCAGAACACGAAGACGCATCTTCCCTGCTGCAAATGAAATTATCAGACGCCCGTTCATATGCTGTGTTACCACTCCGAACGCGAGAGAAAATATTAGGCGTAATTGTCATGCAAAGCCAAGAACCGCAGAATTTTGATTCCAACACATTAACTACACTGCAAATCATGACCGATCACATAGCCACCCAACTTGATAACGCTCAATTATTCGCCGAAAGAGAAAACGCACTAGAAGCCGAGCGACGTGCCTACCGAGAATCATCACAGTCTGACTGGAAAAATTTCATGCGTGCCCAAACCCGCGCTGGATATAGACGCGATCAATACGGCATCACAACCGTCAAGTCCACTTCAAAAACAAGGCAAAAAAACACCCCCACAACGTTCCAATCAATACCAATTCAAGTTCGTGGTCAAATAATTGGCTATGTCGACGCCCAAAAGTCATCTGCCGCTGAAGCGTGGTCATCCACAGAAAAAGACTTACTAGAAACTCTAGCCGGAAGATTAGCAGCAACCTTAGACACTGCACGTCTATACGAAGAAACACAACAGCGAGCCGCCGAAGAGCAACTAATCGGTGAAGTCACCACCCGTATGCGCGAGACATTGGACATAGAAGTTATCTTAAAAACCGCAGCCCAAGAATTACGTTCTGTCTTAGATTTAGCCGAAGTTGAAGTGCGAATGGGAACTGAATCAATAAAAAATAACCCCTAAAACCAAATGGCTTTCTGTGGAACAATTCTAAAAACCAATCATAGTTGCTAAATACGCAAATTACCAAAGGAGCATTACGTGACTAACAAAAGCACCTGGCGCTGGGTATTATTGCTTGGCATCATTTTCGCACTCATCCTAATACCTTTTTTGTTGTTTGGAGTCCAAATTGAAACCTGGCTCGACAACTTCTTAGAATCTGCTTCCGATCAACCAGCACTGGTAATGTTAGTATTAACTCTAATGCTCGCTTTTGATATTCTTCTACCTATTCCTTCTAGTATTGTCAGCACATCTGCTGGTTATTTTCTAGGCTTCACAACCGGCACATGGGTATCTCTAGCAGGAATGACAATTAGCAACCTAATTGGTTTTTGGCTTGGGAACAAGTTCGGGCGACCAATGGCTGCTCGTTTCGTAGGAGATAGTGAATTAAAGAGGCTAGAGAAAATGAGTAAGCGTTTCGGTGATTGGGTAATAGTTATTTCGCGTCCTGTTCCCGTACTGGCTGAAGCATCTGTCTTCTTTGCGGGAATTAGTCATTTATTATTCTATAGATTTTTGTTATTATCAACACTGTCTAACCTTGGTATTTCCGCAATTTATGCAGCTGTGGGCGCATATTCATCCACTCTCAATTCGTTTTTATTAGCCTTTGCAGGCTCCATGCTTTTGCCAGCTATAGCCATGCTCTTCGCAAAGCAAAAGAAACAAAACTCACAGGAAACACATCATGACCTGTCATAAAAAAGCGATGCCTTATAAAACTCTGAACCCGGATTTGGTAAAACCGCTCACTAAAACTGATTTGTCACTGGCGGGCATGGATCAAATAATGAATACAATTATGAAGATGCAGGAAAAATTAGACACATTCCCCATCTTACAACACATCAATCTAATTGATTTAATGCAAAACCTAACCCCTCCCGCCCTGCAAAGAAAATTAGCTACTAAAAAAGCCATTCAATCCGCGCAATATCTAGGAGAACACAACCGAGCATGTATTGCTTTTTGGCGAGAACATGGACTTGAGAATTTAGATTTTTTAGCAGATAATAATCCCGATACATTGCGAAAATTTCCAATAATGACAGCAGAATATTTCTATACCTATTCCCCCGATGATCGTTTCTCCAGAGACACAAACAACACAATCTGTCTCTCTAGCTCGGGGAGCACAGGTAAACCCAAATTATTTCTGACTTCTCCAGAAGACGCTTTGCAAACCCTACCAACCATGAAACAATTTGTAAAAGCAAATTGGAAAATAGAAAATTACGATAGGGTAGAGATTGTCGTTCACACAATTAGAGCCAAACCAGGAAAACCGCAATGGGGCGCCGGGTATAACATGCTAAGATTAATATCTCTGGTCGCGGAAGACTTTCCCCACCTACACTATGAATATTTGCCAACTGCCGAAGATACTATTTCACACATCCAAAATATTCTGACAAACGCAAACGGAAAAACCCTGGTAGTCGTGTATTCCTGCCCCTCAGATGCTGCCGTTGTCGTGAGAGAGCTAACCGACTTTGGACACTCATTTGAGTCTAATTCTGAGATAATTTTCAAATTCACATTCATTGGTGAAGCAATCCCTCCTTATCGACTTTTCCAAATAGCTGAATGGCTAAAAATCACTGAAGCTGGTTTGTCAGACCGCAAACTAGAAGACATAATAACAACCCCAAAAGGGAGAAAGCAATTAAAGTCGCTAAGCGAGAGTTTCTCTAATGGTTTCGGTTCAGCAGAGCTTCAAACAGGTGTATCAAGCACCTCAAGTACAACTTTATGGATTATAGTGATGTACCTTCTCGCTAAACACGAACCGGAACGCATACAGTCTTTTCTGGAAAACTATTTTGAGGGTAATCCATTTCCATGGTCAGCTTTCAAAACAAGCCCTAATGTCTTCTTCTTGCTTGGGAACGTTACCGAACATGGCGAATGGTCACTTGAAAAACCCAAAAACGGAAAACATTGCGGCCCAGGCTTTGCCACATCTCTGGCCGGTGCTGTTGTAAATTGTAAACTTGACTTCATGCACATCTGGGACATGGATGAATTAGCAAACTTATTGAAACAAGAAACCGGAATAGACATCAAAAAAATTGCCCGCGCAATTGGCATAAAATACAGCGTTGGCGACATGATTTTAACCAATGGGAGAATGGACAACACAGACAGCGGCGGCTTAGAAGCCGCTATAAGTTGGGGCGGGTATAACCTTTACGGACACAATCTTCACAGCGTGGCCTCTCAAGTAAATGGCCTTAGTGGAGCTTTTTCCGCTCAAAGCATTGATTACAAAAACGGAGAAAGAATACTTTGGATACATTTCGAAGCCAATCGAGGTGAAAATATCATCAATCTTCAGCGGATGCTGGTACCTAAAGCCATCCAAATTATCGAATCCGAAAACGCCGAATTTGCCCAACACCGCGCCATGCTCTTGGACGAAGGCGGAGAAGATAGATTTGTTCGCACCGTCCAAATAAAGGTTTTGCCTTATGGTCACTCCCGTTTCAATCGCAAACCGGGCCAGAGAAAGAACAAATACATATACCAACCGTATTACATAGATGAAGTGTCCGATCATTCGCTGGATCCGATAGCTAAAGGATTAATCAAGGAATAGAAACATGTTGACACGGGTAAAACAATTCTTCACTGGACCAGTACTTGAGGATGAATACCAAACAAGCGTAGCCAGAATACTCAACGTCATACTGCTGGCGATTTTTGCGGTCACAGTAATAGGAACCATTGCCATAATCCCCTTTGAACCTGATGAATGGATATTCAATCTAACATTTGGCATTGTTATTTCTATATTAGTTCTAGGTTTACGATGGTTCTTATATAGAGGACGCATATTAATAGTAAGCGTGGTAATATCATCCATTTTATGGATCAGCATCACCGCCTTGCTAACCTTCGGTGGAGTCGGTGTAAACGACCCCGTATTTACAGGTTATTTTCTTGTCATTGCAATTGCTGGTCTAATTTTGGGCGGAGGCGGTGCGCTTATCTTCGGAGTATTGAGCATTATAGTCGCTCTGGGATTGCTCTACGCAGGAAATATCGGGCTTCCCATCGTCTCTGCTGGGGAAGCTCCTCCTCTAGCTGTCAATATGATTACATTGACTATAACAATGGGGCTGACAACATTGTTGCTGCGTTTTGCTATGCGCAATATGAACGAGAGTCTAAATAATGCCCGCAAAAATGAACAGGCTCAAATAGAAGCCAATCGCGAATTAGAAAACATTCGCGCAACACTAGAGCAACGCATAGCTAACCGCACCAGTAAACTTGAACAACAAGCTGTACAATTACAGATCGCTACCGAAGTAGGGCGTGCGGCGACAACTATTCGTGATATTAAAAAACTTCTACCTCAGGTTGCTCAATTAATTGGCGAGAGCTTTGGCTTTTACCATATTGGCATTTTTCTAATAAGCGCAAACAATGAATACGCCGTATTAAAAGCCGCCACCAGCGAAGGCGGGCAGAAAATGCTAGACCGAGGGCATCGTCTAAAAATTGGCGGATTTAGCATTGTAGGGCATGTCACCGCCAAACGGGAAGCACGTATTGCCCTAGATGTAGGCGAAGACGCAGTCTTTTTTGACAATCCCGACCTGCCCGAAACACGTTCCGAGATGGCGCTGCCTCTCATCGCCGGCGACGAACTATTAGGTGTTATTGACGTGCAAAGTAAACGCGAGGCAGCTTTCTCGAATGAAGATATTAGTGTCTTGCAAACTCTGGCAGACCAAATAGCCATTGCTATTGAAAACGCACGGCTGCTCACCGAACGCCAAGAAGCATTAGCAACCGCACAACGAGCTTACGGCGAACGCAGCCAGAAGGCCTGGGGCGAGTTACTGCGTTCACAACCAGAGCTGGGCTTCCTTTCCACGCTCGCCCATAAGCCTCTTCCCACTACGGGAGATTGGGAACCAGGGATGCGGGAAACCATCCAACGCGGAGAGATTACCACCATCGACAAACGAACCATCGCCATCCCCATCATCTTAAGAGACCAGGTACTCGGTGTCGTTCGGCTGCAAAAATCTAAAAAAGCCAATCCCTGGAACGACAACGAGATTGAGCTTATGGACTCGCTTATTGACCAACTTGAATTGGCTTTGGAAAGCGCGCGCCTCTATCGCGAGACACAACAACGCGCCGAACGAGAACGCTTGGTAACGGACATCACAACTAAAATTCGCTCCACTACCGACCCAGAGCAAATGCTAAAAACGGCAGTTGAGGAACTCAAGCTAGCATTAAACGCTAACCAAGCTCATTTTGTTATCCCTCAGGCAGAAAGTGAAACTAAAGAAACTACTTAAGTACAAGCCTCTGCGAGGTTTATTATGACCAATATCATCGCTATTGCTAACGAAAAAGGCGGCGTAGCTAAAACCACAACAGCAGCTTCATTGGGAGGTGCTTTGGTGGAGCAAGGCCAGGAAGTTCTTCTGGTAGACCTTGACCCCCAAGCCAGCCTAACCTTAGCGGCAGGCATATACCCCAACGATTTGCCCCATTCGGTCGCTGATATGCTCCTCAGCGCCAACACCCCCCTCAGCCTAAGCAGGGAAACCTCCCTGCCGGGGTTAGACATTATCCCCTCCAATTCTGAAATGGTATTAGCAGAACGTTTTTTGCCCATTAGAGATAACTACAAACACATCCTTCGCAATGCTCTTCGGCAAATTAGTATGTACGATACCATCTTAATAGATTGTCCGCCTTCTATTGGCGCTGTCACTCAAAACGCCCTTGTGGCGTCAGATTTGCTAATTATCCCCACCCAGGCAGAATACTTTTCAGCTTATGCTCTTCGAAATATGTTTTCTATGGTCCAAGATATTCGAAAAAATGAAAATGCTAACCTTAAATATCGTGTACTGCTCACTATGCTTGACATCCGTTTAAATTCACATAACAGCATTTATAAACAACTTCAAACTAAGCTTGGCGATATATTGTTCGATACAGTCATCCAAATAGATAGTAAATTCCGTGAATGTGCCATAGAAGGCTTGCCCATTACGCATTTTACCCCTCAAAGCCGAGGAGCAAATCAATACCGCACATTGGCTCAGGAGTTAAATCTGAATGTCAACAGATAATTATTCAAGACTTGAAAAACTTTTTGTAGGCCTTGGAGAACAAGCGGCACACCAACCTCCCCTAAAGGACGCTCCAAAGACCTTGGGGTGGACTTGGGAGTGCAATAGTAAGGGTTTGTACACTGCTTGCAGCTCTGAGGTAGAAAGCGTCATTGGCTACACACCTGATGATCTTATAGGGAAGCCTCTCGCCAGTTTTGGCGTGGACGAGCAATCACAATCTACGCTCATTGAAGCTACAAACGCTCAACATTACCCCGCTGAAGTCTCGGTTATCTATGAGAGCGCGGTTGGGGAAAAGATTCCTGTTACGGTTCATATTCTCAGTTCACCTCAATTAGGAGAAGACGCTAGATGGCAAGGGTTTACCCAGGTTGTTTCATCTCGCTCGCCAATCCAAAAACCTCCCCCCCGGGGAATGGCAACGCCGCCGGTTCTACCTCTAGCCGCCCCCCCCAGCAAACCGCCCGCAGTGTACGAGCCTAGCATAGCCCCAGTTACAAAAACGGGGTATAGAAGCCTCCAAACAAGAAGTATCACTGCCGAACGTTCCACTTTGGCGGTTCCTGTTAATATACAAGAAGATAAAGTTGGTTTATTGGAATTCATTGACGAAAATAGGCAGCAATGGAGTAATGAAGAACAACAATTAGTTAAAGAGGTTGCCCTCCAACTTTCACTGGCCCTTGAGACCGCTTATCTCTTCCAACAAACCGAAAGCCAGGCCTGGGAACTAGAAGTTCTTAACAATATGGGTAGAGATTTAAGTGAGCTTCTTGAAATTGAAAATATTCTTCAAATAATTCATAAATATACTTCTCAATTGATGGATGCCAGCAGTTTCTTGGTTGCCTTTTATGACGCGCAAACTGGAACACTATCCTTTCCGTATGCCTGGGAGGATAATGAGCCAATTAATATACCTTCAATGACTAACAAACGAGGATTGACACAATATGTCATTGATTCAAAAAAGCCTCTGCTGATTTCTAAAGACGTTGATAAAACCAGAGAAATGCTTGGCCTTAATAAACTTATAATCGGTAAACCTGCCCAGTCTTGGTTGGGCGTTCCAATGCTTGTCGGCGACGAAGCCATAGGTGCAATTGCCCTCCAAAATCAAACGCGCTCAGGTGTTTTTAATTCCCATCACAGGGATTTGTTGCTCTCGATAGCCCGCCAGGGAGTAATCTCAATCCAAAACGCCCGACTTTTCCGCCAAACTCAAACAGCACTTAATGAAACTCAAATTCTGTTAGCTACTAGCAACACGGCTAGTCAGTCTCTTGTTCTTGAAAAAACTCTTCAGGATGTTTTGCGACAAATTAATATTGCAACAGACATTGATGTCAGTTTGATAGCGTTGTTCAATTCTCAAACCCAACAATTGGAGCTTGCAGCCGAACAAAATTTACCAGCGACTTTGAAGCAAAGCTTCAACCAGGAAGGCTTCACCGACACGTTATGTGGGCTAGTCTTTTTAAAAAATGAGACGATATCGTATAATGACATACGGGGAATTTCCACGAATATAAAAGTAGAAAAGCTAATAGAATTAGGGCTTCGCGCTTATTTGGGAATACCTATCATCATTAAGGGCGAGACACTGGGGACAATGTGTTCTTTCAGTTACAGGGAGAATATAGATATTGAAAAAAGCACCACACTTCTTCAAGCAATAGCGCAGCAAATTGGTGTCGCCATTGAAAACGCCCATCTTTTTGAAGAGACTCAACAACGATCTCAGGAACTAGTTCTAATTAACCGTATCGTCTCTGAGGTAGCATCATCTTTTGATCTTAACAAAAGCCTGGGAATTGTAGCTACAGAACTAGGAAAAGCGATTAACGTGCAAACTAGGATTGCTCTAATCAACGAAGGCGGCGCTACATCAACCGTCATCGCGGGTTACTCTCCCAATCCAAATCGTCCTCCAGTTAAAGGTCTTGAAATTCCCATTGCAGGAAATCCATCTACCGAACAAGTTATAGAAACAAAAAAAACGCTAATCATAGAAAACGCCCAAGAAAACCCCCTTACCGCACCTATTCACGAAATGATACGGCAGCACAATATTCACAGCTTGGGAATATTTCCCTTAATTGTTCAAAATGAAGTGATTGGAACTGTCGGGTTAGATATTTTAGAGGAAGGGCGTTCATTCCGAGAAAATGAGATACGGCTGGCAGAAACAATTATCACACAAGCAGCAACGGCGATTCAAAACGCTCGACTTTTCAATGAGGTTCAAAGACGCAGCACGCAACTCCAAGCCGCTGCTGAAGTTTCTCGAACAGCCAGTAGTATGCTAGACCCTAATCCTCTGCTTCGAGAGACTGTGAACCTGATTCGCGATCGCTTTGGTTTGTATTATGTTGGCGTTTTCCTTATTGATGAGGAAGGAACCTTTTCAGGCGAAGCCAGGAAATGGGCAGTCTTACAGGCAGGAACGGGGGAAGCCGGCCGCCTGCAAGTGGAACGTAGACACCAACTTGAGATTGGCGGAAGTTCCATGGTTGGGCAATGCATCCGCGATGGGAAAGCCAATATTTCTCAACTAGCTTCAGAAGAGGCTCAACGTTTTTCCAATCCGCTTTTACCGGATACTAAATCTGAAATGGCACTTCCTTTAATTAGCCGAGGCAACACTATTGGCGCCATGAGCATTCAAAGTACAAAAGCAAACGCTTTCACCAAAGAAGATATTGCTGTATTCCAAACTATGGCCGACCAGGTAGCGAACGCACTACAAAATGCCAAACTTTTCAACCAAACTGAGCGAGATGCACACGAGTTGAAAGTTCTCAATGAAATGAGCCAAGCGTTAAGTACTGAGCTAAACGTTGCTGAAATCATTCAAACTATTTACCAATACGTTTCTCACCTTATGGATACTAGTTACTTCTTTGTGGCTTTACACCAAGAAGAACAAAACCTAATTGAATTCCCTTTAGTAGTTGAAAACAACGTCAAGAGCAAACTTCCCCCCATGCAAAAGAGAGAAGGACTAACTCAGTATGTTATTGATACTAAGTCGTCTTTGCTCATTGGTGAAAATATAGAGCAGAAGATTCAAGAACTCGGGCTTGAACGCATCATTGAAGGTTCACCCGCCAAATCTTGGTTAGGGGTACCGATGATGCTTGGTGACAAAGTCCTTGGCGTAATTTCTGCTCAAAACACAAATAGACCGCGGGTATTTAATGAACACCACCGCGAGTTGCTTATGTCGGTCGCCCAACAATCCGCTATCGCTATCCAAAACGCAAACCTCTTTGAGCAAACGCAGCGACAATTGGCAAATATTTCTACTATTCAAGAGATTACGTCCGATCTTAGTGCCGCGCTGACATTCACTGGGGTTGTCAATACCCTGCTCGCGCACCTCGCTTCGGCAATTAGCACGCACACTTCTAGCTTATTCACCGTTGAAGAAGAAACTATTATCCGCGCGGGCGTGTATCCATCGCTCAAGGATTCTCCTCCTATAAATGAGGTGCTTTCCCTATCCAACTACCCATTAATTGCAACTGCCATTAAGACCGCTAAGCCGCTAATACGCTCTATTGAAGATGATCAACTACCAGAATTGGTTCGTGAAGAACTTCAAGCAACCGGTATTGCCTACGATGCCCTAATACCAATTACCGGCGCCGATGGCATACTAGGCATACTCTCTCTCAGTCGCAAACAATCGGAAGAGAACTTTACCGAAGACGAAATCAGCTTGGCAATCACTTTGGCAAATCAGGCGGCTGTAGCCATCCAAAATGCCCGTCTTTACGAAGAGCAACGAGAAACTGCTGAAAGGTTACGCGAAGTAGATAAGCTCAAGTCACAATTCCTAGCCAATATGTCTCACGAACTCCGCACTCCTTTGAACTCTATCATTGGTTTTTCAAGAGTGATTCTCAGAGGAATTGACGGTCCGATCACCGATCTCCAGGAGAAAGACCTAACTGCTGTCCATGAATCGGGGCAACATCTCCTAACTATGATCAACGACATCCTTGATATCTCTAAGATAGAGTCCGGGAAAATGGAAATTGCCATAGAAGATGTGATAATTCCAGACATCATAGAAAGCGTTCTCACTACAGCCTCTGGCTTGGTTAAAGACAAACCGGTTAAATTAGAGAAGGATATTGAAGCTAATCTTCCTATTGCGCGCGCCGATTCTGTTCGCGTGAGACAGATATTACTCAATTTCCTATCAAATGCGGCAAAATTCACTGAAGAAGGCAGCATAACAGTTAAAGCCAATGCTATTGATGCAAGAACGAAAATTCGCATTAGCGTTACCGATACAGGGCCAGGTATCGCAGAGGAAGATCAAGACAAACTGTTCAAGCGCTTCTCGCAAGTGGATGGTTCTACCACCCGAGAAGCAGGCGGAACAGGCCTGGGACTTTCTATCTCTAGCCAACTTGCTAATATGCAGCACGGTGACATTGGGATGACAAGCAATATTGGAGAAGGAAGCACATTCTTCTTCACTCTCCCAGCGGCTGTTCCTAAAGGAATTCCCCAAAAAACAGAGAAAAAAGTTCTTTTGGCAATTGATGATGATGAGCAAATCACCAAGCTATACAGTCGCTATCTTTCTTATAGCGACTATGAAGTCATTTCTCTCACTGAACCCGATCAAGCAATAGAGTATATCCAAGAACTAAGACCAGAAATAATCACACTAGATGTTCTTTTTGGCGCTGATGAAAGCGGCTGGAAAATTCTCGAAACCCTCAAAGAAGATGCTGAACTGTCTTCTATCCCAATTATCATTTGCAGTATTCTGGATGAAAAAGCGAAAGGATTGTCATTGGGCGCCGCTGAATATCTAACAAAGCCAATTTTAGAAAAAGATTTAGTTTCGGCCATTGAGAAAATTGAAGCGCTATTATAACAAGGCTGCCCAAACCACAATCGTGGACTTTTAGGAAAGTTAAAATACCAAGACCCTAACGGCTTTTCCTGGCCCTTAGGGTCTTGGTTTTATATCATTTCCAAACAAGGTGACTTCCAAAGCTCATAGAAAACACCTAATTGCCTCAAACTTTTTCCCCCGCAACTTTGCTCTTAACAGGTATAATTAATAGCACCATAATTTATAATACTTAACCGGTATCATCTCAAAAAGTAGTTTTTCGGAGACCTCGAGAGCTTGAAACTCAAATATCGAGAAGACTCCTTAACTGAAAGGAAATCAAAAAATGTCTGAAAACCTCTATGTTGAATGCCTAGATTGCGGGTACCAAGAAGATTACTGTCCAAATGAATTTTACTGCCCTAAATGTAACGGTAAGTGGAGAATAGCGCGTTACGGAGAAAATCCAGCATTAGGGAAAAAACTACTAGAACGCATACAGCACCGTCCCTTTGATCTTTGGAGGTATATTGAACTTCTCCCCATCAAGGAACGCCCAGATATCAGCATGTCCGAAGGTGGAACTCCGCTTCATCACGCTAAAGATTTAGGAATGATGCTTGGACTTAAAAACCTTTATATCAAAGACGAACGCCAAAATCCAACAAACTCTTTCAAAGACCGCCAAGCCGTCATCACAATGTCTGCCCTCCAAAAAGAAGGCATAAATGAAGCCGTTTTAGCTTCCACCGGTAATGTAGCCATTTCCTATGCCGCTTACAGCTCCCGAGCCAGCATAAAACTATGGGCATTCCTGCCCAGCCTCGTCCCAGTTGAAAAAATGCGGGAAGTAGCAATTTATGGCACTCAAGTCATCAAAGTAACCGCTTCTTACGATCAGACCAAAGCAGTAGCTGCGCAATTTGCCAAGCAACAAACCGGCAGTCTCTACCTAGAAAAAGGAACTCAATCCGTTCCTACTCTGGAGGCCATGAAAACAGTTGGCTTTGAGATAGCAGAACAGCTTGCAGAAAAACTTCCCAAAGAGGGTGCTGCCACTCCCTGGCGAACACCAGACTGGTATTTTCAAGCCCTCAGCGGAGGCGTAGGCGCGGTAGGCGTAATGAAAGGATACCGCGAGCTTAGGCGCATGGGATTGGTAGACAGCGTTCCCAAAATTGCTGGAATTCAATCTGCTGGTTGCGCTCCCATGGTACACGCCTGGAAAAACAACCAAGATGTAGCTGACCCCGTCCTAAAGCCATACACAAAAATCGCTACCCTTGCCACCGGCGATCCAGGCCGAACCTATACTCTGCTGCGCAAGTGGATGCTAGAAGAACGTGGAGGCACCTTTGAAAGTGCCACCGATGAAGAGGCATTCCGAGCCATGCACGTCTTAGCCGAAATGGAAGGTATGTCCATGGAGCCAGCTTCTGCGGTTGCTTTTGCTGGTTTAATAAAAATGACACGTGCAGGGTTAATTGACCCTGATGAAGTTATTGTCGTCAACTGCACCGGTCACACGCTACCCACTGAAAAAATAATCCTCGATAAACAATGGGCGCATAGCGTGAAACTCCCCGCTCCCAATGAAGATAACGCCAAAACATCAACAAAATACCCTGAAGATGGCATTCTCTCCGCTCTCAGCCGAGTCACTCCAGATAAATATTCCCACATTGCCATCGTAGACGACCATCCTCACGCCAGACGCCTCATCCGCCGCATCCTCCAATCTCAAGGGGAATACACTTTTTACGAAGCCAAAAACGGAGAAGAAGCAATTCAAATTGCCCAAGAAAAACAACCCGATCTAATGATACTTGACCTAATGATGCCCAAACAAGATGGGTTCTCAGTTCTTGATCAGCTTTGCGCACGTCCAGAGACAGCATCCATTCCCGTCATTGTTGTCACAGCCAAAGAACTCACCGCCCAAGAAAAGAATCATCTTCAAGGGCGAATTCACTCCCTGCTCCAAAAAGGTGATTTCATGGACGATGAGTTATTAGGAGAAGTCAAAAGCCTAACCAAATAACTTTTGAGAGAGCGGCCTACCATTCACCATGAATGAACAAAAAAACACTCCCACAGACAGCCCTATAACAAGGCTCGCCAAGCGAATAACTCATCCTTTGGCGGAATCATTCCAAAAACAACGAACCAAAGGCATTTACTACGCTCTAACCTCTGCGTTTTTTTTGGGAATGTCCCCTATCTTCGGGAAAAAAGCAATCATAGCGGGTGTACCCCCTCTGGCAGTGGTTGCCCTCCGAACCATCCTGGCGACTTTTCTGCTCTTTGGCGTAATAACCATCTACAAGCGAGAGTATCTCTTCATCTACCCCGCTGGTGTTTTAGGGTGCGTCATAGCAGGTTGGACAAATGGGCTCGGTTCTCTCTTTTACTACAGTGCCCTTGGCCGCCTTGATGCTGGAGTTGGTCAACTCTTATACTCTCTCTACCCTCTTTTCTTAGCCATCTGGATGATCCTTGATCGTAATAAACCTAGTAAGCTCACCATCATCCGCCTTTCCCTCGCCATCCCTGCCGCATTCCTGCTTACACAAGCCAATACCGGAAACGTTGATATTGTTGGCATCATTGAAATGCTAGCCGCTGCTGCCCTATATGCGCTTCATATCCCCATTAACCAAAAAGTGCTCTACGAGATGCCTGCTCCCACGGTTACTTTCTACACACTCGTGGCAATGAGCGCTATTGTGGTACCTACTTTCTTCTTCTCTGGCGAAGGCAGTTTTCCAACAACTTTAACCGCCTGGGGGCCGCTAATTGGTCTCACCTTAGTAACTTTTAGTTCACGGCTAACATTGTTTTTAGGGGTAAAAAATATTGGCGGAATGCAAACGGCGTTGTTGGGTTTGAGTGAATTACTAATCACTCTCATTTTCGCGCATTTTTGGCTCAAGGAAACCTTGAGTCCTTACCAATGGACTGGTGCAGCACTGCTAACCATAAGCCTTATATTAGTTGGCTGGGATAAGACAGCCGCTCATGTAAAACAAAGGCCTGGCGGGTGGCTCAGTTGGCTAAGCGCCCCCCGCATCTCAAGGGATGTACCGTGGCACCCTGATGACCACTAACCCCTCCCCTACGTAACAAATGCATAAAAAAACCTTCCCAAAGGCATCTCCTCTAGGAAGGTTTTCCTATTATTGGGTACATTTGGTTTACTTTTGCTACTTCGCGTCAAACACGTAGCCTGTTCCCCGAACATTGCTCACCCAATCCTCCATGCCAGGGAAAATAGCCAATTTTTTCCTTAGCCGGCTAATCATCGGACGCAAAACTTCAGGGGCTTCCCATTCTGTTGTTTCAAAGCCCTGCACTAAGAAAACAATCTCATTATGAGTCATAACGCGCCCGCGGTTCTCTAAAAAGACGCTAAGAAGCTTTCCTTCTGTGGGAGTAAGGTGCGCTCGCGTGTTGCCGCGCCATATTTCCCTACGCTCTAGGTCAACCATAATACCTTCAGCCAAAGTTACCACTCGGCGTCTGGGTAATTCTGGTGTAGTAATACCTTCCACATCCTTAAGTTGCTCAAGGGAAGATGCTAATTGCTCAATTAACAATTCTTTTCGCTGCCGTTCAACTTTCTCGGACAAACCTCGAGCAATACTATCTAAAATATCTTCGGTCTTAAAGGGTTTCAACAAATAATCTTCTGCGCCATGTCGAATAGCATCAATTGCCGATTCTAAAGACCCATGCCCCGTCAAAATAATTACCTTGGTCGCAGGATACAATTGATTAGCTTGGTGCATTACTTCAACCCCGTTAATACCGGGCATCTTAAGGTCTAGGAGTATGAGATCAAATTCTTCCTCGTTAAGCATTTCGAGAGCCTTTTCGCCCCTCTCGGCAACCGTCACCGTATAATTTTCTAACTCCAAAATGTCTTTCAGAGACTCGCGAACAGCTTTTTCATCATCAATAATCAAAATTTTTGCAGACATAATCGCCCTCCAATAGGTGAAGTAACCAGGAAACAAGCCATTCGTTCACCATTTGCTTGTTGTTCCAATTTATCTTATAGTGTTGTATTTATCAATATCACAAATTCTTGGTCTAAGTTCGTGCCGCCCTCTTTAACATAAAATCACTAAAGGGGAATACCATGCCTTACATCCCTTATAATAATAGAAAGTTGGCTTTTTTGCAACTCTTTTGAACACATTCTCGAAAAAACGGGAGAACTTCAGCAATCTAACTTCAGAATATTTAGCTGTTATTTCTTTGATTTATTGGGATGGTTCATTTTGAGCTAGAAATTAGTGGACACTTTTTTCTCGTTGACCAAATGTCATTGCGAACCCCCGCTTTTTGGGGGTGTGGCAATCTCCCCGACCGTAGTGTACTTGTGCTAA
>QMOK01000028.1 GCA_003648195.1 Chloroflexota bacterium
CAGAAGGCTAATGCGCTCTTTCCAAACTTCTTTTGCTTCACCCATCGAGACCCAAACATCAGTAACCAAAAAATCGCAGCCTTTGACGCCTGCATCCAAATCATCTGTAACGGTGATTCGTGCGCCCGTCTCTGTCGCAATCTCCTCGACGGCTACCATAAGTTCTTTGTTCGGTTGAACAGCACTGGGTGCAACAGCACGGAAATCCATGCCCATTTTGGCGGCACCAATCATCAGAGAGTTTGCCATATTATTTCTGGCATCACCCAGATAGGCAAAAGAAATTTGATGCAAGGGTTTGTCAGAGTGCTCCATCATGGTAAGTAAATCTGCTAGGATTTGTGTGGGGTGGTATTCATTGGTTAGCCCGTTCCAAACCGGGACTCCAGCAAAGGCTGCCAATTCTTCGACACGCTCTTGTCCAAAGCCGCGATATTCAATCCCGTCATACATCCGCCCTAATACACGAGCCGTGTCTTTGACAGTTTCTTTTGTTCCTAATTGTGAGCCAGTGGGACCAAGATAGGTCACATGCGCACCTTGATCATAAGCCGCTGTCTCAAAAGCGCAACGAGTACGAGTCGAGGCTTTTTCAAAGATCAGGGCGATATTTTTGCCCGTCAATTTGGGTTGCTCGTATCCTGCATATTTTGCTTTTTTGAGATCGGCTGAGAGTTCAAGTAAAAATTTGATTTCTTTTGGTGTGAAGTCTAGCAATTTCACAAAACTTCGGTTTTTTAGGTTAAATGCCATTAGAGTTGTCCTTTTGGGATAAGTTATTTTTCTGATAGTTGATCTTTGAGTAATAAGCAGGCTGCTTGATGATTGTCACCAAGGTCTTTCAATTTAGGCCCAGTTTTTGAGCAGCTTGGGATAGCTTCTGGACAACGAGGGTGGAAGCGACAGCCAGTCGGCAGATCAATGGGATTTGGCGTTTCACCCTTGAGCACGATCCGCTTCTTTCTTTGACGTGGATTGGGTACCGGGATAACCGACATCAACGCCTTTGTATAGGGATGACGCGGATCATCCAGAACGGCTTCTGCTGGACCAATCTCAACAATTCTGCCCAAATACATGACCGCCACACGATCTGCAATATAGGCAGCACTCGCTAGGTCGTGGGTGATATAAACCATCGTGATATTATGCTCGTCTCGCAGGCTCAGTAGCAGGTTGAGAATCTCTGCCCGAATCGAGACATCGAGCATCGAAACAGGTTCATCTGCAACGAGATAGGATGGATTTAAGACCAGCGCGCTGGCAATCACGACTCGTTGTCGCTGTCCACCAGATAGTTGCTGAGGATAGCGGTGGAGAAAATCAGCTGGCGGTTTCAGCCCGGCATCTTCAAGCGCGGCGGTAACCTTTTCAATCTTTTCGGCTCGTGTTGATGCCAAATGGTGGACTTCCAGCGGCTCGGAGATAGCCTGAAAAACGGTCTGTCTGGGATTAAGCGACTCGTAGGGGTCTTGGAAAATGATCTGTGCCTTGCGACGGAGTGCTTTTTGTTGCCGCGCACCACTCAAATCAGCAAGATTTTCCCCGCCAAGATGGATACTGCCTTCCGTTGGCTCAATTAAGCCAAGTGTGCATAAACCAGTTGTGGTTTTCCCAGAACCAGATTCGCCGACAAGGGCTAAAATTTCCCCTCGTGGAATATCAAAGGAGACCCCATCAACTGCGTGGACGCATAATTGGGACTGACGCATGAGCTTGCCAATAATTCCCCGAGAAACGGGGTAGAGCTTCCGAAGATTTTCAACCTTTAGCATGGGTTCATTCATCATAATTATCTCTCTTCAGCACGCGCAATCAGGCAGCGGCAATAATGCCCCGGCGCGACTTCGATTATTTCAGGATTCTCGCGAGCGCATTTCTCACCGCCCACGCCACAACGCGGTTCAAAGCGGCAGCCTGGCGGCAAATCGTTCAGAGGCGGTGGATGTCCGGGTATAGAGGCAAGTTCAGAGCGAGGGTCGTTAATGTTGGGAAAAGCGGCTAAAAGGCGTCGAGTGTATGGGTGAACCGGCTGGTTGAAAACCGCGTCCGAATCTGCATATTCCGCCATCCTGCCGCCGTACATGACCAGAACATCATCGCAAACTTCGGCGACGACGCCCAAATCATGTGTCACGAGAATGACAGCTAGATTTAGCTCTGCCTGCAATTGTTGCAGTAAATCCAAAATTTGGGCTTGTACCATTACATCCAAAGCGGTGGTCGGCTCATCGGCGATGATGACCTGAGAGCGGCAAGCCAACGCCATCGCGATCATGGCGCGCTGCCGCATCCCACCGGAGTATTGATGGGGATATTGTTTTTTGCTCTCAGCGGTAACTCCGACTATCTCGAGCAACCGATCTATCTCATCGGACACTTCGTTGCGCGGCACAGTTTTATGCAGTTTTAGGGCTTCTCCAATTTGAGACCCAACCGTGCGGACGGGGTTGAGCGCGTTCATCGCTCCCTGAAATACCATCGAGATTTTGCCCCAACGGTAGGTTCGCATTTCTGCGGGAGAAAGCTGCAAAAGGTCAACGCCATCAAAAAGGACTTCGCCATCCACAATGCGCCCAGCATCTGGCAAGAGACGCATGAGAGCCAGCATTGCCGTTGTCTTCCCGCAGCCCGACTCCCCAACCAAGCCCAATGACCTACCCGGCTCCAAAGAAAAACTTAGCTGATCGACAGCTCGAAACACACCCGCATCGGTGTGGTATTCAACAGAAAGGTCTTTTATAGATAATAAGGACATAGTGTTAAATTTCCTTTTCAGGAGGAGAAGAGGGAACGCTCCTGACTTTTGGCTTGCTTCCCTTAATTAGCGGATGCTTTTGAGAAAATCATATTTCGTTAATCGCATCATCGACTATTTTCGGCGCGGTAATTCGATGCATAAGCGAAACCATTTTGCGCTCATCAAAGAGATGATGGGTACGCAAACGCGGATTGATGATTTCCTGAACAGCATTGCTCAACATGGCGAAACTAAGCGTGACCCAAGCCAAAGCAAGTCCGGGCGGAACGAGATACCACCAAGCACCATTCGTAACCGCGCCCCGCATAAAGGCTCGATTGAGCGTGCTTCCCCAGCTGACCATGGTGGGGTCGCCCAAGCCCAAGAAGCTGAGGCTTGCTTCGGCAAGGATGGCGTAGGAGACATCCAAAGTGGCTGAGGCAAAGATTAGTGGCAAAACCTGAGGCAAAATATGATAAACAATAATCCCAAAATGGCTAACGCCAATCGCACGCGCCCGCAAAACAAATTGTCTTTCTTTCACCGATAAAACCTGGGAACGAACTGTGCGAGCCATATAAGTCCAGCTCAGGAATCCAATGACCAGAATGATGTTGATGATGCCGCGTCCAGCCACAGCAATGATGACTAACATGAGTGGCAACGCGGGGATGACCAAAATTCCATCCGTGATTCGCATCAGCAATGTGTCCACCCAGCCGCCAAAATAACCGGCGATCAGTCCAATCACGCATCCAATCAGGATAACGATAAAAGAGGCAGCAAAGCCTACGACAAGAGAGATCCGTGTCCCGTAGATGACCAAGCTGAGGACATCCCGTCCGACCTCATCCTGTCCTAGAATATGCTCTGGACTTGGTGGAGCGAGAACGTCAGCGGCAGTCGCATCCACTGATTCATTTGGGTCGTAAGGAGCGATTAGCGGAGCCAGAACTGCTACAAGAATAATAAATACGAGCATCGCCAAGCCCAAAACGCCGACTTTTTTTTCTCTAAAACTGCGCCAGAAACTTTCTTTTGTCTCATCCATTTTATTACCTCAAGCCTCGACTCTGGGATCTAGGAGCAAATAAGTCATATCTGCCAAAAAATTAGCCGAAATTACACTGACCGCCAGCAAAAGAAATACACCTTGCAAAACGGGATAATCCCGCTGGGCAATCGAATCGAACATCAGGCGACCAATGCCGGGCCAGGAAAAAATTGTTTC
The DNA here is from genome assembly GCA_003648195.1 of Chloroflexota bacterium. Lineage (GTDB taxonomy): Bacteria > Chloroflexota > Anaerolineae > Anaerolineales > UBA11858 > B10-G9. The sequence continues at coordinate 3,972 of QMOK01000028.1, forward strand.
GATCTGAATCGCCCCGCCGAGAGCATAGCCTAAATCCAGCGCGATGACCGTTGCAAGGGGCAGCGCGGCATTCTTTAGAGCGTGCGACCATAAAATCTTGAAAGTGCTGAGACCTTTGGCTTTGGCTGTGAGAATATAATCTTCTGCCAGTACTTCCAGAGATGAACTGCGTGCGACCATGATATATGAGCCGAAAAGCGTGATTGCCATCGTTAGCGCGGGCAAGACCAAATGACGACCGATGTCCAGCCAGTGGTCCAGCTTGCTATCAAAAATTGCGCCAATCGTCTCATATCCGCCAGAGGGCAAATAGCCGCGCGCGGTTGTCAGGAGAACGATCCCCATCCAGAAAGATGGAATAGACCAAGCCAACAAACCGACAAACATGGATAGGGCATCAATTTTGCTTTTTGCTTTCCAAGCAGCGATAATCCCAAGTGTCGTTCCCAAAAGAATCGCTACAATCTCGCCTGTCAGAATGAGCAAAATAGTTGGACCCAAGCGCATTGCGATCAGATCTGCAACGGGCTGCTTTTGGCGGAAGGATTGCCCCAACTCTCCCTGACTAAGATTTTTGAGATAGTAGAAAAACTGGCTGTCAAAAGCCGCAGCGAAACGATCTTCTTCACGCGCGGCATCAAGATTCAGCCAGATGGGTTTATCCAATCCATATTGTTCTCGGATCAGGTCACGGGTTTCGGGCTTCATGCGCGGACTGGATATCATCGCAACCGGATCGCCGGGGATAATGCGAAAGAGGAAGAAATTGAAGACGATTACCGCTGCCAATGTCATCAAACTAAATGTGATCTTGCGGAGAATATAATCAATTTGTATCACTTATGATTTTCCTTTCTTGGGATTTTATTGTAGTAAGCTATCGCCTCAATAGTTTTGGTGCAAAGCCTTCCGAATTCTTTACTTCTTCACTCTGTTTGGAGTGCTTCGCAAGAATTCGGAAGACTGAGTAATAACCTACTTTCCAAACTTTTCTTTCAAAATATCTTCAAGTGTGGGTACGCCAATCTCTTGCAATTCATAACGTACACGCTGGTGAGGTTTATCAATCTTCAAGACACGGGTTAAATCAATTGGCGTACCGAGAATGACCATATCCACATCGGCGGCGGCGATAGTTGCCTCGAGATCGCGGATTTGCGCTTCACCGTATCCCATGGCGGGGAGAATCTCGCCGGTATCGGGATATTTCTCGAAGGTCGCGGCGATGGAGCCGATTGCGAAGGGGCGTGGGTCAACTATCTCGGCTGCGCCAAAGCGTTTAGCGGCAACATAGCCTGCGCCGTATTTCATCCCGCCGTGTGTCAGGGTGGGACCATCTTCGACAACGAGCACACGTTTGCCTTGAATTGCGGCGGGGTCATCTACAAATAATGGGGACGCGCCTTTGATGACGATCGCGTTCAGGTTCAGATTCCGTAGATTTTCGCGCACCAAGATAACGTCATCGGGCGATGCGGTATCGACTTTATTGAGCACAAAAACGTCAGCAGAACGGGCATTCGCCTCGCCGGGGTAATAAGTCAATTCATGTCCTGGTCGAAGCGGGTCGGCGACCACTATCTCCAAATCCGATTTGTAGAAAGGCAGGTCGTTATTGCCGCCATCCCACAAAATAATATCCACTTCTTCTTCGGCTTGGCGTACAATTGCTTCGTAATCCACGCCCGCATAAACGATAATCCCATTATCAATATGGGGCTCGTATTCTTCACGCTCTTCAATCGTGCACTCGTGTTTGTCGAGATCGCTATAGTCGGCGTAGCGTTGAACAGCTTGCTTAGCGATGTCACCATAAGGCATTGGGTGACGAATGGCGGCGACTTTATAGCCCATATCGCGGAGGATGAGGGAGACGCGGCGCGTGGTTTGGGATTTGCCACATCCCGTGCGGACGGCGCAAACCGACACAACCGGTTTCGTGGACTGGATTTGGGTTGGCGCGGCACCGAGCAGGCGGAAGTGTGCGCCCAGAGCATTGACTTGCGAAGCCTTGTGCATAACGTATTCATGTGGCACATCCGAATAGGCAAAAACGACTTCTTCGACGTTCAACTCTTTAATTAGTTCTTCAAGTTGAGCTTCATCGTGGATAGGGATGCCTTCAGGATAAAGCTCGCCCGCGAGAACGGCGGGATAGACGCGCCCTTCAATGTCCGGGATTTGGGTGGCGGTGAAGGCGACCACTTCGTAATTCTTGTTGCCACGAAAAACGGTGTTGAAGTTGTGGAAGTCGCGGCCTGCGGCTCCCATAATGAGGGTCTTGATTGGGGACATTTTTTTACTCCTTTTTGGGTATGTTTTAGTACTATTAGATTAGGATACAAAAATTTCTTCGATAATTTTCAATGCCCAATCCACTTCATCTTTTGTGATGACAAGCGGCGGGGCAAAGCGAATGGTATGAACATGCGTTTCTTTACAAAGCAGACCTTTTTCTGCCAATTCTTCAACATATTGATGTGCGCCACCAGCTTCGGGATGAAACTCTACGGCAATCAATAGACCTTTGCCACGAATTTCTTTAATTAATGGTTGCTCAATTTTTCTCAAACCCTCTATAAAATAAGCCCCCATCTTCTCGGCATTTTCAATCAAGCCTTCTTCGACCAAAACCTTTAGAGATTCACGCGCTACGGCTACACCTAAAGGATTTCCGCCAAAAGTACTTCCGTGCTCACCGGGTTGTAAAACATCCATGACAACAGTATTTGAAAGCACAGCCGAAACGGGGTAAAAACCGCCAGATAAGGCTTTACCGATTAAGGTCAAATCGGCTTCGATACCGTCATGTTCTTCGGCGAGAAGTTTTCCCGTGCGCCCTAGACCGGTTTGGATTTCATCTAAAACCAAGGTCACATTGTTTTCGGTACAGATTTCTCGAACTTCTTTGAGATAGCCTGCTGGGGGAACAATCACGCCCGCTTCGCCTTGAATCGGCTCAACCATAAAACCAACCGTATTGGGCGTAATGGCATCTCTCAATGCCTGAGCATTGCCAAAGGGGATGACTTTAAAGCCGGGAGCGAATGGACCAAATCCATTTCGAGAGTCTTCATCGGTGCTAAAGCCCACGATGGCGATTGTCCTTCCGTGAAAGTTATTTTCACAGACAATAATCTCTGCCTGATTTTCTGGCACACCTTTGACCTTATAGCCCCATTTGCGAACGACCTTGATAGCTGTTTCCACTGCTTCTGCACCGCTGTTCATGGGCAAAACTTTATGCGAATTCGTTAGTTTGCATAACTCTTCGTAGAAAAGCCCTAACTGATCGTTGCGAAAGGCACGAGATGTCAGGGTCAGTTTTTGCATCTGCTCAGACATAGCTTGCATAATTTTCGGATGACAATGCCCTTGATTAACTGCTGAGTACGCGCTCAAACAATCCATATAGCGGTTGCCTTCCACATCTTCAACCCAAACGCCCTCCCCTTTGGTGAGAACAACATCCAGCGGTGCGTAGTTATTGGCACCGTATTGATTTTCTAAATTAATATAGTCTTGTGTTTTCATAATTCCTCTTTATAGCTTTGGCTCCCAAACAGGCCATTCTTCAGGAAAAATAAAATCTTTGGGGAATGGCTTTACGTCAGAACGGTCCTTCATCTCCCAGCCTTCCGAATACCAGGGAAGGTCATCCACACATTGAACAAGCTCATAAGCTATCGTTTTTAATGTGCAAGGGATTGCTCCAGCTTGGTACATGCGGCGTAACGCGGGAGCTGGCTGAGACTCAGACGTAAAGAGACAATCTTCCAGAAGGAAAACCTGATAACCTGCCTGCAATAAACCAAGCACAGATTGCATCACACAAACATCCGTCTCGGCACCGGCAACGACAATTTGTTTGACCTGTAATTCTTTGATCGCATCTGCTATATCTGGCTCTGTCATGCAACCAAAATAATTTTTGACAAATCGTTGCCCTTTAGCGGGAAAAACATTCTCCAACCGTTCAGGAAATGCACCATTTTCTGAAATTGGTTTCTCAAAGGTAGCCACTGTTGGTAAATCCATCCAGTCGGCTAGTTTCAGAAGGTGTTCCAGACGCACCAACAAAGATTCTTTTTGCTGGCTTTTGTTTTCAAAAGCGTATTTGATAAAGGATGGTTGAACATCAATCACTAAAACGCCAACTTTAGTAGGGTCTATTCTAGGAATCATCATTTATGGTTTCTCCACAATCTTGGGGGCGGTTTCAGTCATCAATTCTTCAATGGGAATATAGTCAATATCAAAACCAAAATGAGCTGGTCCTGCTAAAGATAATCCGAATTTCGTTCTGAAACCCTCTACCCCTTTCATCCCGATCACGGCGATTTCATCCCCTTCTTTCAATTCTGCATTGTAACCACCGCGACCACTTTCTTTATAAACAAATGTGACGAGATCCGGGCTGCAAACCCACGGGCTACCGTTTAACCACGTTATCTGGTTTTCATTTTTGAACCATACTTCGAGAGTCTGATCTTGAAAATCTCCCGTACCCTCAACTTCTACGGTGCCGAAATAGTAGCCGTCTCGATCTTCAGTCTTCAGGCTTTTTACCGTACCGTCAAATAATCTCCATCCCTGGCTTGCTTCCACCGCCGCATCGACAGGATCGCTGCCATTCTCTCTCGAAGCTCGAAGCGTTTGTCCGATTTTCAGGCATTGGCTTAACGTGCCTGGTACAACGATTTTCTTCATTTCTTCGGCGATAAGCGGCGTGGTTGCCACAGCGATATCCCCATACGAAGCGACCGCCAGCATTTTTGCCATCCGTTCCAGGGCATGGATATTAACCGCGTTTTTGACAAAAACGCTATTACCCCAGCGATCCACACCGGCGAAGAGATGGCTGTTTTTTCCGTGCAAACAATAAGTGGATTGGGTCTCTTCAGGAACGGCTCGCCCGATATAGTCGCCATCTACAACGGGAATGCCCAGGCGAGCGCCGACAGCCAAAGTATCAGCAACGCTGGCCGGGCCTAATTCGCCCGATACGACGCAGCCAAAATCATGACCCAAGGAAACACCTAGTTCCTTGACAGCTTTGACTAAATACCACTCGTCTTGGGTTTCGGTCAGGCCGTTATCCCGGATTTCTGCCAATGTTTCAGACGATAAGGGCGCAATCGATCCGTGCAGACCAACCGTGACTGTCCAGACATCATCGGGGATACTTTCCGCGTCCACCCATCCCAGGGATAAGCCTTCGTTGATAATTTCTTCGAGCAGTTCAATGCCTTCCTGATAGCTGCCGCCGCCGCCCGTGCCCAGCCAGAGGGCGCCTTCGAGCAGGTCTTCGCAGTCTTGACGTGTTTGTAAAATTGTGGCTTCCATATTAACTTCCTTACTACCTTTGATGACTAGCGTTGCTGATTCTAACGGAATCTGTGGTTTCGCTCGAAACCGATGAATGGAATTCATCGCTGATACGCAAAACGTGTTCAAACACGTTAAAAACCAGCGTTTTCAACCCGTTTGAACGGGTTTTGTATGTCAGCAACCGAATTCTATTCGGTTGCTGATGGGAACGTCACATTCAGCACACCATTTGGTGTGAACATACCCAGATTATCGTAGCAGGTGTCAGTGGGGAATATAAAGCGGTCATTGCGGTAGGCCTGGATTTGTTTGGGGCCAGCGACGATGATAAAGGGGCGGTCGTCATGCAGCATTTGCTGGGCTGCAAAGTTTGCCTCTTCACGGGCGGCTTCGTCGGTGCCGAACCAGTAGTCGTAGACCAGGAAGTCGAAATCTTCATTGCAGTAACCGGATGTGCTGTATCCCCCGGGTTCGGACGACCAGCAACTATGCCAATAATCCATGGAAACAGGATCGATATTGCTGAGGGCAACATCAATCGTCATGTCGAAATCACGCTGGTTGGTCACCACATCGTACCAGGCGCCCCAATCCACGGCTTCGATGATGACGTTGATCCCAATCTCGCCCAGCCAACCGGCGATCATATCACTCAGAGTGGCTGCGGGTGGGAAGTCGGTTATGTAGACCAGTCGGAAGTCCAGCGGCTGGCCGTCCGCAGTTTCGCGGACACCATCGCCATCGGCGTCAACATAGCCTGCATCTTCAAGCAACTGGTTGGCTTTGTCCAGGTCAAAGGGGGTAATCTCCAAATCAGGATTGAGATCGCCTTCGAAATTAGGGCCGCAACCGTAGTTGGTGGGGCAGGTGATGGCATGTCCCAGGAAGACCACATCGACAACCTGTTGTTTATCGAGAGCGTAATCAATGGCCTCACGCACCACCGGGTCTTTTATAGCCGGATGGCTTGTGCCTGCATCTTTCATATTGAAGGCCAGATTGTAAGTATCTCCAGGGAATTTTTCTTCGATGGTGATATTGGTATCTTGGGATAAGGCGTTATAGCTTTCAGGCGTAAGGAAAGGCAAGGTCAGGTCAATTTCCCCGGCCAGCAGGGCGTTATTGAGGGCATCAGGATTGGTGAAGATGGTGTAGACAATCCGATCGATAGGCGGCTTGCCGCGATAATAATCTTCGCGAGCATCAAAAATCATGTGGCTTCCGGGGACATGCTCTGTCAGCGTGTAGGGACCGGTGCCCACGGGCGGGTTGTTATCAACGATGAACAACTCTTCTGCATCAACCGCTTTCCAGATTTCAGGCGGGAAGACCCACATGAAGATGAATGAGTTGTCTGGGGAGTTGTGGATGGGTTCGAAGGTAGCGTAGGTGAATGTGAGGTCATCTACTACTTCGATGGTGTCCAGGTAGAGCAGTTCCGCGTTGAATACGGCAATATCTTCATTGGAAGCCCACCACTCGTAGAATTCTTTGACGGTGTGGGCTGTTACCGGGGTGCCATTCGAGAAGGTAATCCCTTCATGCAGTTTGATAGTCCAGGTGTAGCCATCTTCTGAAACTTCCCAAGACTCAGCCATTCGCGGTTCAGCGTCGCAACCTTCAGATGCTTTTCCTTGATGGGTAAGACCCTCAACCAAAAGATCGCCCCACATATAGATGGCTGTGCAGCTAAATGGATTCCAGCAGTCAGCATCTTGCAAACCACCCACCCGCAAGACAATTGGCTCATTGCTTGCCGGAGCTGTATCTTCTGAGGTATCTGGCGGGGTTTGCGCTTTTTCTGCCCCTGAACTACATCCAACTATAGCTAGAAGCAGGGTGAGAATCAGCATAATAAAAAATCGTTTCTTCATCTTTTCTCCATATGGTTTATAGATAGTATTATCTACCCAAATATATTTAGCTATAGGTTTACCTTTTCCACAGTTTTTTTTTGGAGGGGAGGAGTTTTACACTCCTCCCCCCTATTACTACAGAACTATTTCACAACTTTTACATTAAGAACACCCTCAGGAGCGAGCACTCCAATATCCACATGTGTTACATCTTCCGGAAATATAAAACGATCGTTTCTGTAAGCCTGAATCTTATGCGGTCCCGCTAAAGTGATAAACCAGCGTTCTTCATTTAAAATCCGTTGTGCTTCATATATCATCTCCTGGCGAACATCCTCATCTGCGGAATACATATACCCATAAATAAAATCATCCAATTCAGGGTTAGAGCCGCCTGTTGTACTAAATCCTTCTGTAGCCCAGATACTTAACCAGGATTCCATAGCTACAGGATCAGTGTCGGAAAGCCTTTGATCTATAGCCATATCATAATCCCGCTCGTCCAGTACTGTATAGAACCAGGTGCCGAGGTCTACCGCTTCTATATCAACCTTAATCCCTGCCTCAGAAAGCCAATCAGCTATCATTTCTGTCATCGTCAGGGAAGTCGCGTAGTCAGTTGCATAGATAAGACGGAACTCAAGAGGCTCTCCTTCAGGTGTTTCTCTAACACCATCTCCATCAGTATCAAAATAGCCGGCATCTTCAAGGGTCTGCCTTGCGACATCCAGATTAAATGGTGTCATTGTCAGGTCCGGGTTCAGCTTTCCATCATAATATGGACCTACAGCCCAGTTTGTCGGTCCTGCTGTTGCATGACCTAAAAATACAACATCAACAATCTGATGCTTATCAATAGCCTGATCAATTGCCAGCCGTACTGCGGGATCTTTAAGAGCCTGATGTCCTGTGCCGCTGTCAGTCATATTAAATGCAAGGTCAAAAGTTCCTAATGGAAAATTTTCTTTGATTGTGATATTTGGGTTTTCTCCCAATGCGTCAAGTACTTCCGGTGTTAAATCTGGCATAGTCAAGTCAACTTCACCTGATATAAGCGCATTTACAAGAGCATCACTGTTACTGTAAATCGTATAGATAATCCGGTCTACAATCGGTTTGCCCCGATAGTAATCTTCTCTTGCATCAAAGATAATATGGCTTCCGGGAACATATTCTGCAATAACATAAGGACCAGTGCCAATCATCTCTGCATTGTCGAACATATACAAATCTTCGCCAAGTTCAGACCATATATAGGGTGGAAGAATATACATTACAGGAAAATCATGATCCGCAGAACTAACCATAGGCTCAGCATTTGTATATTGAAGAGTAAGATCATCAATTACTTCCACTGATACCATATTTGTGATTGAGGCAAAATATCCAAATAACATCTCTTCATTCCTCAACCAATCCAGATACTCTTTAACAGTATTAGCGTCTACAGGTGTACCATCAGAGAAAGTAATTCCCTCATGAAGATGGATTGTCCAGATAAGACCATCCTCGGAAACTTCCCATGAATCAGCCAGCTTAGGAACTGCTGGAAACCCTTCGGACGCAGGGCCGCGGTCCGTAAAGCCTTCCAGAACCAATGACCCAAGTGTATAAGGTGAGGTATTAGACCAGGGATTCCAGCCATCTATATCGCTCAGACCACCTACCCGCAGAACAATGGGCTCCGCGGCTTCTGCTTCAACCTCTTCGGAAACAGCTTCTTCTTCAGTTGTCTGAGCTTCTTCAGGTTGTACGTCTGGTTCTGCTGGGGTGGCTGGTTTACAGCCGATGATTAGAACAAGAACAATCAGCAAAGTAATACCAATCAACAAAATTCTTTTCGTATTCATTTTATTCTCCTTATCTTGAACTAAATTTATTTGGGAGCATTCAAAGGTTGTTGGAAAGTTCTGCCCCCACCCAGCCTCTCCCAAAGCGATGAAAAAACTATCGAGCGACAAAAAACGGTCGAATTTAGGGGAGGAGAGCGACCTCCCCCCAAATTCCTGCTTTTGGCATTTGGGGGGATTGAGAGGGGGGCTAAGGTTTAACCAACAACTTTTTAGCACCCCCTCATTTATTATTTATTGGCTCATCTAAAGTAAGTGTGCAAAAGTGATAAAATGGGTGAATTGCGTGGGAATTTCATCCCAGATACGGCAGAAGAAACCCTGTAGAGGTCAAAATCGCCATATCTGGGATGTGCACATCGTGAATTTGTAAACCAGTTATTTTTGCCAGTAATGAACCATGTCGTTAATATCTATGGAATACTACAGCTAGGTGCTCGAAACAGCATCTGGGCGCTTAGCCTCGTTCAGTCTGTCAACGGGGATAACAGAAACAACTACCCTTTCCCAAGTATCCTCATAACCTCGCACGATCTGCCAACACACCTCCGCACGGAAAGGACGAAACTTCTTGTCTTTATCGACAGTCGCTTCATCCGTGAAACATGCAATACGGGTTTCTCCGCGATCGAACGCGAGAAACATCTGCTCAAAACTACCTACAAAATCATCGGTATAGATGCTTCTATCCGTTCTCGGATCAACTCTGTAGGTAACTTTTTTGAACTCATCCATGGAGTTGGATTCATACATATTCAAGAACTCGAAATTGTACAGAAGAAACTCTTCAGCCATGTAAGTGATACCTTCTCTGACAGCCTTGGGGTTTTCCTTAAAATAAGCCTCGAGATCTTCCACCCCATCTTTGTGCAGGTTTTCTATCCATTCTTTACAACCGGAATAGTCTCCTACTTCAATGGAAACCGGTACACTCACAAAAATATCCTCCCAACGTTCTTCTCCTTGCGGCTTGATCTTTGCCATTTTTCTTGCTATTTCTTGTGACATTTGTTTTTTCTCCTATTATGATTTAAATAACTTACTCGGAAGTGTTTTCAGTAGCGCCACACTTAAACGGGACCAACCTTTTTGTCCACTAATCTTCACGAATTTTCGCTAATTTTTGGCTTTTTTCTCGTCATTAGCGCAGATTAGCGTCAATTCGCGGATTATTTTGGATGTCATGTTGTGCCCACAGTTAAACGCATCAATACCGTGTTTTCTTGCTTCGAATATTTTTCAAATAAAGCCTCCTTCTCTACTAATAGACACCTTATTCAGATACGGTCTCTGTCATAACAATTACATTTTCAAGTTTTGCTTCCTTCGAGATACCTACGGCTCCATCCACGATCAAGCCGCCATTATCACCAAAGGCATCATGGATTCCAGCAATTGGCATCAGCCAGATCGCCGATGCGCAATATGACGGGGTCTTGGCTTGCCTCTGCTTATTTTTCAGGGGGTGCATCTGGAGACTGGGTTTCTTTCGCCCCAGAACCGCAACCAGCTAAAATCAGAGTCAGCACGAGGGTTAACATAATAAAAAATCGTTTTTTCATCTCAATCTCCTTATATCACTAAGGAATTTACTTGAGGGCGTTTCTCTTTTGCTAAAGTATTTTTCAGATAGAGCCTCCTTATTGACTAGTAAACGCCATATTCAAATACAGTCTCTGTCATGGCGATTACGTTTTCGAGTTTGGCTTCCTTTGGGATTCCGGCAGCCCCATCCACGATCAAGCCTCCATTATCGCCAAAGGTATCAATGAGTAATTTGACATAATCGCTAGTTTGTTCGGGCGTGCCAGAGATGAGCGTCTGGACAGGGACATTTCCCCAGAAGCACATCGTATCGCCGAGCAATTTTTTAGCTTTTTCAATATCAACAACATCAAAATGCCCCCATATTTTTCCGCGTGGCAACTCTGTCAGGAATTCAAGGCGATTGGTATATGACCCTTCCCAATAAGGCATGGGGGTAATTTCTGCATCAATCAAAGCCAGAAGAAGTTCTTTAAGGCTGGGCCAATAGAATTCCGCATATTGTTTATTTGACATGAAAGGGTCTGCGCCACGATGCAAAGGAATGGCTACGTGATCAAATCCCATCATCCTTGCCGTGCTAATCGTGTACTCAATCATGTGAGGGGTAATCAGATTGATGGCGGCTTTGAGCTTATCTGGTTGATAATACATATCCAACATGGTACCTTTGATGCCACGGAAATAATCTGATATCCAGTCAAAGGGAGCATGGGCAGGAATTTCTGCAAATACAGGGAGTCCTTTTTCTTTTAATGTCTCCACTGCCAGGTCTACGCCAGCAAGGTGCTCATTCATCTCTTCGCCAATTTGAATCAGCTTTTCCAACATCTCTCTTACTTCTGGTTGCCCAAGCAGAATTGCCAAATCTGAAATGGGTGCATAGGCATGTGAGAACATCGTAAAGGAAGGAAATAACCCAAAAGCACCCAAACCATCAGCCATTCTGGGCCACATTTTGCGAATAGTGAAATCGCTAGGGTCTTTCAGAAATTCATCATATTCGTCGCCCAGCATATACTCTTTTTCAACAAACTGATATTCTTGATTATCGGGCAAGTTATATCCCGCCCACCTGTTGGATGTGAGCCCAATGGTTTCGCCAACCTTGCCGGGTACATTCCCAAATATAGAGACCATGTCCCAATTGAATTTCGTTACTTCGTCAGCGAAGACTTTGGATGCGCGTTTCGGGTCATAATATGCATCTGCCGGAGTCAGCCCGCCTTGCTTTAAAGAGAAATATTCGTCGTAACAGACAATCGGAACCCGATCCGGTTTTTCTAAACGGATCGCATCCCAAACACGTTTCTCGCGTGCCTGATAATCAAGCTCTACTTGCGTTTTCTTATCTATCACGCTCTTACCCCCGCCCATTCTTTAGCAATGGATACGGCATCCATAGCAGTGGGTCCCCAGGCATCTGCACCCGTATCATCACAAACAAGTCCATTGATCGGTCCACCACCAATCATCACTTTTACATCATCCAAACCCGCTTGCTTTAATGCAGAAATAGTATCCCGCATGGGTTCGATGGCTAAGGTCAAGAAACCGCTCAAGCCGACAATTTTGGCTTCATGTTCCTGAACTGCCTCAACAAACTTTTCTATCGGGACATCCACGCCGAGGTCAATCACTTCAAAACCATTGACTTCCAACATGAAAACAACAATATCTTTGGCAATATCGTGAATATCGCCCGCAACAGTGCCAAAGACAACCTTACCAATCTTTTCAGTCTCCCCTTCTTTTTTTAGAAGAGGTTTCACTTTATCGGCAACGGCCGCCAAAATATCGCCAGAGACCATCAATTCAGGCAAAAAATATTCACCAGATTCAAAGCGTTCTCCAATAACTTGCATCGCATCTCGTGCTGTATCGAGGATGTCATTTGGATCTACATTATTCTGCAATAACTCGTCTGTAACCTTCAGAGCTTCGTCTCTTGATAATTCGGTAATTGCATCAAATAATTTTTCGGTCATTTATCTCTCCTTCATAATTCTGGATGTGGAACCTCGTAGCGAGCTTGAATTTGGGCTTGTTTCTGTTTTTCATCATCTACGCGACGTATGCTTTTTCCAGCCACTGAACTTTCGGCTCATGACGATCGACTAATTTCCTGAATCGCACAGCGGGATAACCGAGAATAAAGGATATTAAAATATCATTCTCTACAGGTATCTCAAGCATTTCACGAATTTCTGGAGACTCATTGCCAAATTCATATAAATTGCCAACATAACAAGTTCCCAATCCCAAACTTTGCGCCATCAACATCATTTGGTAGGATGCCAAGGTTGCGTCTTCGGTGGGGCAGGAGGTGATTGTCAGATCGGCGTGGGTAATAATTAGCACGGGAGCCTGATAGAAAAAAGGGTCTTTGCCGGCTTCGTACTCCGAGACCACGCTTTTGTAAAAGGGAATATCCGATTCTATACGCCTCGCAAGCCTCGGGTCCAGGTTTGAGAGTGCATTCTCGTCCTGAAAGTGGAGTATTTTTTCTCGGAAAATATCAACTGAAAGCGCGGCGAGTTTATCCATCATCGCACGATCAGTAATGACAATATGCTCAAGGCTCTGGGCGTTCGAGCCGGTTGGCGCATAGCGGGCGGCATCGAGCAGTTTTTCTATCGTCTCTTTTCGCACGCGCCGTTTTGGATGGTATTCTCGTATTGACCTGCGTGTGCGCAGGAAACCCAGAAGCCTATCCGATTCAATTTTCATCTCAGGCGTTATAGGGATAACATTTGAGATCTCAAAGCCACTATGCGAGATCGCATCGGTAGGGCAAATGGCGAGACACTGCCCACAGAAGAAACATGCTTCTGGATGCACAATGGCGGGGACGGTGCTTCGCTCTTTTTGCTCGAAAATATCTTCAATACAGACACGAACACATAGCCCTTCTTTATCGCAAATTTCGTGGTTGATTTCAATTCTTGGATGCATGTTTTTTTTATTTATTTTCTAATCGTTGGAGGAAAAAATCAAAACCGCCATTTCGCTTCAAAATTTCTTTTGTCTGTTCCCCTCCAGCCTTCAAAATTCTTGTGACCAAGACAATTTGTTTGGCGATTTCCTTTGAGGCTTCTATCGCTTCAATTACATGTTCATCCTTATCTGCATAATTCTGGCGCATAGTTTTTGGGTAGGGTACTCGCGCGCCAACTCCAATATAACCAACGGGCCACAAACCGCCAATGGGGATGCATCCCATCATGACAGCATGACTATTCAGAAAAAGCAAGACAGATTCTTGCCCAGAAGCAAACCCGGAACCTGATGTCAAAAACCCCATAACCCTGAGAGCGCGGTCGTTAAAACCTTCCTGAACACTATGACCAACTCGGTCAATAAAACTCTTGAACTGGGAAGGAATGCCCATGTGATAAACGGGAACTGAATAGATAATCGCATCTGCTGCTAGCCACTTATCACGTAATTCAGCAAAATCATCTTCTACTTTTCGGCAATGCCCAAGAACTTCACATTGATGGCAACTATCGCAATGCTCAAATATTTTTCCTGAAATAGAATAAAGTTCTGTTTCTACAATATCGGGCGCAGTTGCCTTAGCCGCTTCTAAAGCGTGCTCCAACATGAAATGACTGCTCTTGTTTTTACGAGGGCTGGCAGAAATGCCTAAAAGGCTAATTTTCATAATTATTCATTCTTTTCCAGCTTTCAATGAGATTACTCGTTTATGGAATCGCGTCCAAGTGTTTAGACCTTTGGCAACTTCTCAGGGAACGCCCAATCGCAGCTTTGTTTGAGAATTTTGGTGAGAACATAAGTCTTGGTTTTGGTCACGCCAGGAATCGTGTGCATCTTCTTTGAGATGAAATCCTGCAATGCACCCATACTGACCGCAACAACAGATGCCGATATATCTGTATCACCGGTTGTCAGGGCAACATAAAAAACTTCATCCAATTCTTCCAGCTTTTGGGCAACCTGCTCAATCTTGCCTGGCTCGACATCTATATAAATGTCGGCACTAATCGGAAAGCCTAGTCTTTCAGGCACTGCTCCAGCAGTAATGGCAATAAAACCTTCCTTTACGAGTCTGTCCAATCTATTTCTAACCGCCCGCGCCGTAATATGCCCCAATCGCCGAGCAATCTCAGACGCGTGCATTCTCGCATCTTCTCGTAAACATTCAAAAATTTCTCTATCCAAATCATCAATTTTTGCTTTCATTACTTTCTCCTTTTTTATAATACTAAGCCACTTCCGTTAAGTCAATTGTTTTCAGTAAACTATTCCGATACGGAAGTATTATATGCCGATTACGCGAGATAGGGAATAGTAAAAGGAGCGTTTTGGATTTTGGGTTAGAGAAAACAGATTTATGAACTATCTTTGCTTGAAGACCCGCGCTAAGTTAAAAGTAAAAACGCCGCCTTTCGGCAGCGTTTTTTGCAATGATTCCACGGGGAGTGGAATCCCAGTTTCAGCAGGGATTCATTCATGCATCTCATTTTCTGCTTATCACGCGAATTTTTGGGATGGTTCAAAAACTAGTGGACACTTTTTTTAGCCAGCAAAAATGCTGGGCGTAAATTAGCCTCAAAAGTGCCGAAGGAGACTGTTTCGCGGCCAGATTTACCAGATCTGGGGGCAGAAATGCCCCTAATGTTTTAGATTACTCCGAGAAGTGTCCACTAATATTTTACACTCTCGGATACTATTGTTTCTAGATGTAGCTTGCCTTTAGCCGTTTAACCAACAGCTTTTTAGCACTCCATTCCGACAAGCG
The DNA here is from genome assembly GCA_003648195.1 of Chloroflexota bacterium. Classification (GTDB taxonomy): domain Bacteria; phylum Chloroflexota; class Anaerolineae; order Anaerolineales; family UBA11858; genus B10-G9. The sequence continues at coordinate 19,319 of QMOK01000028.1, forward strand.
TTGAAAGTCCAGGCGCTCCAGGGGACGGGCGTAATCAGAGACACGCTCTCCAACCAGATAGCGGGATGCTCCCCACTGGATCGTGAGCGGCAAATTACGCTGGTGGCCTTAGCTGAACCTTCCCAGGGAGAGATTGCCAAGGTCAGTTTTACCAACTCCCACGCTGGAGATGACGTGGGCTTGTTTGTGTTGTTTTCATTGTCATGGATTACTCCTTGTTTGGATGGTTTTATTTTTGATATCATTAGCATTCTTCTAAGCGATGGATTCTACAGCTACTTCTAAATCACTCTTTGTGAAGGAAGCATCACTATCGTCCAAATATATTCGTAAAGGTTCTGTTCAATCCGTTTAACCAAACACCAGCACTTCAGCGCTGGTTAGGGCACCACGCTTCAAGCACTTGTTTCGCCATTAGCACACCCTCGCCAATTTTTTTAACTTGACAACAGAAGCGTGTTGATATACTATTAACGAACACCCATGTGACCGGTAACATACTGTCATCAGCATCTGCAAAAAAATAGAAAAGCATGCCTTTTTTATTTTCGCTCTCGTGTGACCGGTAACACATGGCTAACCTCAGATATTTGTCCTGAAGCAAACTTTAATTCACTGCTACAAGCCACAAATCCACATCTGATTGGCTCTAATTCACGAGGTAAACAAGTTGCCCCACCCCAATGTTACTATTCGAGACGTAGCTGCCCATAGTAATGTCTCTCATCAGACTGTTTCGCGCGTGATTAACAATAGTGATCGCGTTAGCCCTGAAACACGCGCCAAGGTTGAGGCAGCTATTGAAGAACTGGGTTATCGCCCAAACTTCATCGCTCGTTCAATAGTCCAAGGCCGAACATACACGCTTGGGTGCATCTCTCCCAGTTTAACGGATTATATTTTCGCAAAAATGATTGACAGCGCCCAAATTGAGGCACAACGCTTGGGGTTTTTCACTCTCACTGGCAGCGCGCAAACTGAGGCAGAGGTAAAGCTATTATTAGAGGAAATGCTCAAGCGAAGAATAGATGGGTTGTTAATGCTCAATCCCAGAGACGATGCCCGCTATCACCATTTGTTGCCACTAATAGAAAGCAATATACCCCTAACCTATCTAAAAAATACTGCTGGCGATGCGCCAGTATCTTCAATTACTTGCGATGGTCTAGAAGGAGGGTATCAGGCCACTAAGTACTTAATTGGGCTAGGCCATACCTCAATTGCCACTATTCTAGGGCTGCAAAACGAAGAAGATGCGAGAGATCGCTTGGCTGGTTATCGCCGCGCATTAATAGAAGCGGGTATACAACCAAAAGAATCCCTAATTATTAATGGAAAATGGACATCAAAATCCGGTTTAGAAGCAACAAAAAAACTACTAGCGACAAAAGAAACGTTTTCAGCCATTTTTACCCATAACGATAGAATGGCCATGGGAGCAATCCGAGCCTTACGAGAATCAAACATTCGCGTTCCACAAGACATTTCAATTATAGGGTTCGATGATGCTCCAATTGCCCCTTATCTCAATCCCCCACTGACAACCATGCGTCAACCTATAGAAGAACTTGGACAAAGAGCAGCTCAACTACTCATAAAATCCATTCAATACCCTAATCGTGCGCCAGAACATGTATGTATTCAATCACAGCTTATTGAACGGGAATCATGCGCGTCAGTATCATAATAAGCTGTGCCTACAAACGCTGAAAAATTAAACTCTTAGAATTGAAAGGAGGTGATGCTCAAGGAAAAACTCAACATCTATCACATATACAAACCACAAAAAATTCAATTTAGTTAAGGAGAATTTAAAAATGAAGAAGGGTTTACTTATTTTACTATCACTCTTAGTTGTCTTCAGCATGGTACTAACAGCTTGTACTCCTAAAGAAACTGAAGAGGTTGAAGAAGTCACTGAAGAAGAGGTAACTGAAGAAGAAGTTGCCCCTGCTGCAGGAAACCAATTAGAGATTTTCTCGTGGTGGGCTGGCGATGAAGGCCCCGCGCTTGAGGCTCTTATTAACCTCTATGGCGAGAAGTACCCAGACGTTGAAGTTATCAATGCCACTGTCGCTGGCGGGTCAGGCG
>QMOK01000029.1 GCA_003648195.1 Chloroflexota bacterium
GGATGACGTTGGAGAGGTCTACCGCGCTCAATACTTCCCGCACGTAGGTTGAGTCGTAAGCGTCCGATTTCTTGAAAATGAACACTTTGGGGTGATCGTAGACGGTGAAGGCTTCTTCGGAGGGTTGGTCGTTGATTTCTAAATTGCCCAGGCTGGGGTTAGATTGGAACACTTCTACTAACTCAAACCCAAAGTCGCCTTGGAACATTCCTTTTTGGGCGATGTTATAGCATTTTTCGATTTCTAACCCTGAGGGGCAGCCCATCAAATGACGATAATACTCGCTGGTGAGGGGGTAACGCTCTGGAACGCGCGTGGTGCTAGCCCATTGCCGGCTGGAGGTGATGAAGATGTAGTCGGCTTGGTCGAGGTTGGTGATGAAACGCTCTAGCTTGTCGGCGTTGTCGTCCCAGTACATTTCGAAATTCAAGCTGCCATCGTAGATGCCGCCGAATGGATCGTAACTGTCCATTCGCAGCGGCTGACCGTCATCCCAGGAGCTTTCATTGGCAACCGCCGCTCCTTTGAGGGAAATTACGCCCGCGTTGGCGAGAGAAAATCTTAAGCCATAACTTTGTTCTTCGGTGAGCGTCACCGGCTCTGTGAGCTGGAAGACATGGCTTGTTTGGAAAGTGGCATCGAATGTTAGCTCTGTTTCTAGGATGGCTAGCGTCTGTCCGCTAGATTGGGCGAAAAGCTCCACCCTGAGCGTTTGTGGTGTTCCTAGCTCGCTTTCATCAAAAATATGCGGCAAGGTGATTGTTGTCAATTCTCCAGACTTTCTGGCGATGATGTTTGTTTGCCAACTGTTTTCAGCCGAGATAGTAGTCTCGGCGGGGTAAGGTAAAAGTTGATTGAATGAGCCATCCTCGGTTTCTAGCGTTAAAGTGACAGCCCCTGGCACATTTTGGAAAATCCATCTTGTAGCCGCTACACGGGTATGCGGGCGGGTGAAAACACCCGTAAAGGCATACGCGTACCCAAAGGTTGTTAACAAAACAACGGCTGCTATAGCAAAGGTCATCAGGCGGCCAGCGTTTTTCTTGATTTGGAAGCGAACTTTTCCTATTTGCCATTCTCGGCCAGCCTCGTCCCAGAGCGTGAACACCGTCCAGGCCGCGAAAAGCGCCAAAAACGGATAAATACAAAGTTGGTAGCGCATCATGCTATTCCATAATGAGGATTGCCAAGAGAAATATAAAGCCGTCCAACTCCATAACAGAAAATGTTTTTTCCATGAGCCAGAGACTTCGGAAGTCTTGGTTATAAATTGTTCCTTGAACATGCGCCAGGCAATCCACAAGAACCCGGCCCAGGAGAGTATTCCCAGCGGCAAACCCATCCCCCATAAAACCAGATTTTCGAACGCGAACCAACTTGGACGTCTAGCCCATTGCAAGGCGGGGGGAAAATCCACATCGCCTGAAGTTTGGGCGCGGAGAGCTTGTAAATTGCTAACCCAGAGTTCGTTAGGCTTTAAGCCAAAGAATCCTGGCCCGCTAAAGGCATAAGGCTGAAAGACACGAAAAGTGAGAACGCTTAAAAAGGCGGCAAAAACTAAATATCCAAAGACCCGCACACCCGCTTGACGCTGCTCCTCGGTTGGCAGCTTAGACCAATAAATCCAAGCCGCGAGCGGCAAAGTGAGTGCGACTGGAGCCGCGCTGATCTTTGAAGAAACAGCCATCCCTAACGCTAACCCGAAAAGGACGAAAGAAGATAACCTGATTTTGCGTTGCTTGACTGTGTTAGCGTCAGCCCCAGACTTCGGAAGTCTTGAGCCGCTTGGGCTTGGGGCAAACGTGCCCACTTCCACGGCAAAATAAACCGCCAGAACAGTGAAGAAAGTCGTAAAGGTATCTACCGCAAAATAGTGTGATAATTGTATTTGGAGTACGGCAAAAGCTGAAAAGGCCGCGCCCAGCAAGCCGACACGGCGATCATAAACGCGTGCGCCAATAAAGTACACCAGGCACACGGTTAGCAAATCCATCAGCGCGGAAAGCACCCGCCCCACCAGATAAATTTGGCTATAGCCAGTTTGCTCCAATGCTTCCCCCACGTAGCGGACGAGGAAAATAGGCAGCGTGCCGTAAACGTAAAATCCATATCCCCGGTTGTGGGGATTCAAACTTGAATTAGCAGTATCAAAATATTCCCCGACATCTTCCACCGAGCTAATGGCAGACGTCACCATGGTTAAGAAACGCTCATCGGGGTGCAAATGCTGGTTCTCATCCCAGTCTAGCCCAACCACCCGGAAATATCCCCCCACCGCCAAAATGACAATCAGTAAAACCCCATAAATCCAATGGGGCGCAGTCCTCTTTTCATTTTCCATAATTAATCCACATCTCCAGGTGAGAGAACGAAGTACATGACAAAATTTTGCCCTACATATTCCGCTTCGTATAATTTTTCAACTCCGCCGGGATACAATTGACGTAAAGTTTCTTCTGTTTCAGCATCCTCTGGCTTATACAAAAACAATTTCGGTCCGGTTAAATTTTTCGTATAGGGAATATCGTCCCGCCACAGAGCATAATCTTTGAGCGGATACCCAGCCCAAACCCCAACCAAGCGCGTATCTACCCAGTATGGATAAGGCACTACCCAAACGTGATCATCTTCTCCAATTGTGTCATCAAATTGGCGAATAACGGCTCCCAACTCGGATGTATTCCAAGCACTGCTCTCAAATTGGTCATGGTAATCATGGAAAACAAGGTCGTAATTCTGGATGGCGGATAACGCCAAAAGAACACCAACCACGCTCCATGCGAATCCCTTTCCCCAGCGAGAACTAAACTGGAATTTGAGGCTTCGCGCCAGACCCTCCAGCGCGGTGCCAGCTATAAGGAAGACGGGAATAATCGCGCCTCCCGTCCGGTTGAGACATGGATTCTCTATAGGGAACGCCAAAGCCAGCACAGAAGCCAACAGCAACAAAGGCACCGAAAGCAACAAGAAAAGGTCAAGCCAATACCGTTTTCGCACATAGCGCACAATCAAAGTCACCACGCCCAAAGAAAACAAAACCGCCGACACTATGCCCAAAGCCGGTCGCCCAGGAACAGAGTGTACCCAAGTGTTCCCATTCTCCCATTGAAACATAATAATGGCTTTCCACAAATTTTGGAAGAAAATTACGATCGCGTTTCCTGGTAAGGCGTGTTCTGCGTCTGACATACGTGTCATAGCCCTATACATGAAACTATCGTAATTTGTGGCGGTATAGCGCAATAAAGGTAAGAAAACTACCAAAGAAACCAGCACCACCAATCCCAAAGCCAATAGAGCCTCTTTTCGTTTTTTGGTTGAACGCTGATGGAAGAAATAAACGACGAAAGCCACAATCACTGTTAAAGGAACAACGCGGAAGGAACTGTAGCCATGTAAACCCAATCCCAAAGCAATTCCCGCATAAAGAAAATCGTTCCGGCGGCGATGCCGTAAACCGCGAATAAGATAATATAAAAGTGGGGCCACAAAAAGAGGGTAGAGCGAAAAACGCAATGCCACCCTAGAGAGTACGTTCGGCCAATAAGCCATCCCTGTTAGGAGCATAGCCAAAAGCCCCACCCAGCGATTTCCTATCTCCTTGCCCAACAGGTAAATGTACGGCAAAATTACCAACCCCGCTAACACCGTTCCAATTTTCAGACTCATAAACGATAACCCCGTGCCAAAAATCTTGACAACCGCCGCCGTGAGATACATTTGAATAGCTTCTCGTCCCGTGTTGCGGGGGAAAAAGATGGAATACTGCCCATTCAGCACATCTGCGACATCGAGCAGTTTTTCGGCGTGGTCGCTGAACATCTCTGGGGGAACTTCGCCAAGCTGATAAAAGCGGAAGAATACTATAACGCCAAAGGTGGCAATAACTAGCAACGCCCAAGGCGAAAACCGTACCCCATGCCGCCAAAATTTACTCCAACCAAGGCTAAGTTTTTTCAGCCAGCCTTCATCTATCCAAAACGCCTTCAAAAATGCAAATAAGGTCATTCCCCAAAGAAAGAGGTTCAAGATTGTAAAACGATTACCACCCAAGAAAATAAAGGCCAAAATGAACAATGCGCCGCCAAACACCAACCAGCCCATCTGATAGCTGAAGAAATCGCTCTCGCTTTCACGTTCTAGAGTTGGGTAAGGGGCGATTTGCCATTTCTTGCGAATGATTAACCAGACCAAAGATATCACGGCCAGGGCATAGAAAACCACCCCAATCTTTATCGAGCGGCGGGGCGGTTCCAAAGCGAATTGCCCCGCTAAAGCCAAAATCACGGGAACTAAGGCGAGCAATTTTTCCCATAGATAAGGGTTGTCTTCGCTCTTGCTGAAAGTTAGTCTTTCGTTTTGAGCGTCAATGGCATCCACTTCTATAGAAGCAACCTCCCCCGCCACAGCAGAAGCGGCGGCATTTTCTGCTGGTAATTCGGGAATTTCTATGCTGGTCTTCTGCCAGAAAGTCAATTTTGCAATTACGTAATCTAATACACTTGGTTCATCCATCATAAATAAAGACCTTTGAGAAATGATGAGTAAAGAGTGAAACGTGAAGTGTGAAGCGTAGTTGAGTAGTAGACAATTATACTTTAAATCACTTTTCTTTGCGAGCAATCACTAGAATACTCTCACCCCAGCGGCGGGGCAAGAACGGCCAGCCCGTGATAGCTTGAATTCCTCCCAGCGAGCCGAAGAACAATTTTTGTATCTTTTCAGGGATCAGCGGAATGTATGGGGTGTCCCAAAAGCCGTCCGAGAAAACGCGCTTCACGTCCAAGTTGGCCTCGCGCCTGATCAAACGCAGCCATTCAGCAGGTGTTTTGAGAGAGATATGCGTTGGGTCCTGGTAGCCTATCCAATCCTCGCCTTTGAGGGGTTTGAGCAGGGAATCCAGATTGGGGGTTGAGAGGATAAGTACCCCGCCTGGAGCTAGAATGCGTCCCAGCTCGCGAATGGCTTGTTCTGGCCGGGGAAGGTGCTCTACGACGTGCTTGATGATAATAATGCCAAATGTGCCGCTGGCGAAGGGCAGCTCCTCGGCGGATGCTGTGCTAAAGGGAACTCTCCTGAAATTTTCTTTGGCTTTTTGTAACGCCCAAGCGTTGATGTCAACCCCGCAGGTTTCAAAATCCGTCTCAAGTTGGCCGGTTAAATGCCCTAAACCGCATCCAATCTCCAAGAGAGGGGTGTGCGGCGTTCCATAGTGCCGGGCCAAGATAGCGTAAAAACGATTAGACCACCAATATTGGCTGTAGCGTTCAAAAGACACTTCTGCGTAGGTATCAGTCGAAAAATATGACTCATCAAATTCAGGTTGGGAGTAGTTTTTCATGGTACACTTACATCACTTATACAAGAGTGATTACACTTAGGAGCAAGCGCATGATCCGCACACAAATTCAGTTGGAAGAAGAACAATATAAAAGGCTGAAAGAAATGTCTGCCGAGAAAGGTGTTTCGATGGCGCGTTTGATTAGGGAAAGCGTAGACACTTATTTGGTAACGATCAACGAGCCTAGCAAAGAAGAACTCAGACGGCGAGCTATGGGAATTGTTGGTATTGCCCACGACATAGACGGGGCCACCGATGTAGCCGAAAACCACGACAAGTATTTAGATGAGATTTACGGTCAATGAATATTTATATTGATACTTCAGCCTTAATTGCCATCCTCGCTGAGGATGATAAATATCATAGACTAGCCAAAGAAATATGGATTGAGCTATTGGAGCAAAAAGCGTCTCTAGTTTGTAACAACTACACACTTTTAGAAACGTTTTCTCTCATCCAAAATCGGTATGGCATTCACATTCTAAGCAAATTTCAAAATCTTGCTGTCCCAGCACTTCATATTAGATGGCTCACCGTTGAGGAACACAACATAGCCGTAGAAAATGTTTTACACACCAACCGCCGCCATCTAAGCCTGGTAGACTGTTCTAGTTTTGCGTCCATGCGCCGTTTGGGGATACACAAGGCATTTACATTTGACAAACACTTCGCGGAGCAAGGTTTCGAGTGCCTGCCAGATTTCTAATTGCGGGTTGTGCTGCGCAAATGCACTGTTCCTTAATCTCCTGATTTCCTGATTCCTAGTCCCTGATTCCTAGTCTCTAACTCCCGATAAACATCCACATATGCCAAAGCGTTCGTCTGGGGGGAAAACTGACGCGCAATTGCTTCGGCGTCTCCCTGATATTGCTCAGGATGAGCGAAGATTTCTATCAGGGCTTCGGCCAGGGCATCGGCATCACCGATGGGGATAACTTTTCCCATGCCGGTCATTTGGGGCGGCTGGCGAACGCCTGGCAAATTGGAGGCCACGGTAGGCGTTCCGTTCATCATGGCTTCAATTTGAACCAGGCCAAAGGTCTCTGTAGAATTCAGGCTGGGGACGACCAACACGTCCAAGTTGGAGTAAAAAGCCGCCATCCTAGCCGGAGCCAAGACGTCCAAAAATTTCCACTGCCCCCGGGCTTGGTATTTTTGAATAGTGGGGAATAAACGCTCAAAATACGCGTCTTCACCCAGAACATCTTTGTATTGTCCCGCGTACAAGACCATGGCATTGGGGTACTGCTCAAAAACTTTTGGCAAAGCGTCTAATAGAATTTCCACGCCCTTTTCAGAGGCAAAGCGAGTTGCCATGCCAATGATGGGGCTTTTACTTTCGGGGTTATGTTCCCGCTGGAAAGTTTCCACCTCCCCTGGAGCGGATTCAGGGAGAGCGACTGGCGGGAGGATCACTTTTACCTTTTTAGCAAAACGCCGCAAATAGGGAGAATGGCTGGCGAAATCTTCAGTGTAGGCCCCAATCCGATGCGTAAACATCCCAGCCAAGTAATTCATGATATGAACAACTTGATTGACAACGCGATTAAATAAACCGGTGGGGAGTTCAAGGTCGCAATGATAGGTGAGCACGGTCGGTTTTCGCAAGAGACGCCCCAGCAAAGCCAAGCCAGCGGCCTCAAATTGGGGGAGGTGCAAATGAACAACGTCATGCTCTGAGATGAGTTTCCAGGCGTGGTAGGCAAAGGTAGGCATGATTACGCCCTTGCTGATGCGGAGAATCACAGGGGCGCGGACAATCTTTACACCGTCTCGGGTTTCTTGGCGAGGGAGATCAGGTTCAAATTGCGAGGTGAGTACGGTCACTTCATGGCCTTGCTCAACGAGTGCTTTTGCCAATCGTTCTACGTAAATGGTGAGGCCGCTGATGTGAGGTCGGTAGTAGGTGAGTATGGTGAGTATTTTCATGGGTGGGGAAATTGGGTGACTAGGGACTGGTTACTAGGAATCGGGAAAACAGGAGAAACAGGGCATTAGGAGAACAGTGTATTCAAGAATGGTTAAAACAGCTCTCGGTTTTCGTTGACCCAATCGAATAAGCGGCTGATGCCGGTTTTGACGTTGACTTTCGGCTCCCAGCCTAGTTCGCGTTTGGCTTTACGAATGTCGGCGATGAAGACGCGCTGGTCGCCTGGGCGCCAATCGTCTTGTTTAACGGCTATTTTGTGCCCCACCAATTCTTCTAGCAAAGGGCCAAACTCCCGCCAGATGGAAAGGGTGTTGCCCGCCCCGCCGCCGACATTATACACCTGTCCATTGGCGACAGACATATTTTCGAGAGCCAGGTCGTAGGCGTTCAGTAAATCCTCCACGAACAAAACGTCTCGGACTTGTTTCCCGTCCCCGTAAATGGTGATGGGCCGCCCTGTGATAGCGGCGATGACGAACCAGGCCACCCAGCCTTGATCTTCAATCCCAAATTGGCGCGGGCCGTAGATACAGCTTTGGCGGAAAACCACGGTGGGGAGGTCGTAAATGCGGTGGTAGTCGCGGACGTATTGGTCGCCTGCTCCCTTAGAACATCCGTAGGGAGAATGAAAGTCGAGGGGCTGGGTCTCGGATGCGCCAAAGGGGAGGTGGGGATAATAGTAACTAGTTTCGCCTTCAGCGACTTCAACATCATCCATGCCGCCGTAGACTTTATTGGTGGAGGCGAACAAAATGGCCGGTTGCCGCCCCGAAAGGCGAGCCGCTTCTAAAACGTTGAACGTGCCCTGGGCGTTAATCTCGAAATCCTCGCGGGGGTGCAGCACCGAGGTGGTCACTGCCACCTGTGAGGCGAGGTGGACGATGACATCTGCGCGGGTCGCCGCCGAGGTGAGGAGACTCGCGTCCCGGACGTCCCCCGCGATTAGGTTAACGGCCTCCACGCCGAACTCCTGCCGAAGCCACGCCAAATTGCGGGGTGCACCCGCTCGGGAGAGGTTATCGTAAATGGTCACGTCTTCCCCCCGTTTCAACAATCTCCACACATAATTAGAGCCGATAAATCCCGCTCCGCCAGTAATTAAATATTTTTTGTTCATAAGACACCTTAATTTGAAGTTTTTCTGCGATAATCAAATAAACTCTTGAAAGCAATTCCCTCACGAAAGAGGGCGTAAGCGCCAATGGGTAAGACAACTATTAAATTAGTGAGATGGCTAAGTATAGCATAAGCTAAAGCGACTGAGTTGGGGATATTGAAAGTGAGCAAGGCGGCCACCAAACTGGCCTCGTAGACGCCCAAGCTCCCCGGCGAGGAGGGCATCGCTACGCCTAAGGCAACCGCGCCCAGGGCGAAAACAGCCCATAAAATTTCGGCTTGGGGAAGAAAGACGCGCAATAGCAAGTATTGAAAACACAACGCCAACGCCCAACTGAGCGTCATCCAGGCAAAGGCGCGGGCGAAACGCGGAATATCGGCTAAGACGCCCAAGCCGGATAAAATCTCGCGCAGGTTGTTGTGTACGCGTTCTTGAATGTTTGGCCAGGGCGTGGAGCGGGTCTCAACCCAGCGTAAAAGCGGAACTTGGTAACGCACCATAAAATAGAGAACCGCTAAGGCGGTTAGAACCAAAACGCCAATAATTATCACCAAAAGGCTGCCTTGCGGGAGTTGGAGAACGAATGGCAACGCGCCCATGAAAAGGCCAACGGCGATGAGGATGTCAAAGGCTCGTTCTACTAATATGGTGGGGAGGACTTGCCAAAAATCTAGACCTGAGGATTTGAGCAAAAAGGCGCGTCCGATCTCTCCCATGCGAAAAGGGAGGATGGTGTTGAGGAAGTATCCCGCGTTGATGGTTAGGAAAACTTTTTTGAACGGCAATCGCTTGGGGAGAATCGTCTGCCAGGCCATGGCCCGCACGCCAATAGAACACACGGAGAGCGCAATTAGGGGAATTAGATAACGATAGTCCACCTCTTTGAGAGCCTGGAACGCTTGGGTGGGGTCAATGAAATAAAAAACAACGGCCAGGGCCGCTATGCTGATGGTTATCCCCAATCCAAGGCGAAAGAGTTCTTTTTTATTCATAGGCAGGGCATAGTATAACCGATGAGGGGAGAGTTGATAAGTTGGTATACCGGAAAACTGGTAGATTGGGGAATTGAGAGTCAGCTTGAGCCGACTTTGTGTGGCAGGCCGCAATTTATTCGCGGCTTGGGGGCTGAGGTGCAGCGCACCTCGTCACTTTCTGGTAAGATTAGATGCATACCCCGCAGTATCCTATGCGAAAAATCAGCATCTACTTAATGCTTATGTTCATTTTTAGTGCTTGCGCTTCCCTTGCTCCGAGTGCTGTACCCATGTCCGTGGTGGTTGTCTCTGAGACGCCTATCTCTATTGCGACCAAAACCAAAACCCCAATCCCAGCCGCTACTGCGATCCCTGCGACGCCAGAGTATGAAAGCACGTTATCCTATGACCCCGAAGCCCACACCTTGAACAATCCTCAAGGTACGCCGGTTTTTATCTTCTCCGAAGATGGAGAGTGGGAAATGGTAATCCCTGAAGTGCTGGAGGAGATTAGGGGTTTGAACAAATTATTGAAATATCAAGTGGGGTTCTTACGCCGTTAATAGCAATTATCACCGTATATATTGCCTGGCAACAATTGCGGACGAATAAGCAAAAGTTAGACCTTGAGAGATATAGCAGAAGACTTCGTGTATATGAAGAAGTTAAGAAAATTTTGTGCATACTACGGGACGATGTGGAGACAAGTGTTGGCGACCTTCTCAAATTTCGAACATCGGTTTCAGAGGCAGATTTCTTGTTTAACCATGAGATACCTAAATATCTTGACCAAATATTTGAACGAGGTTGGAGTCTTTTAAAACTTCAAAAACAATATCGCTCTTTTAACCAAGAAGAACCTGAAGGATATGATCATAATGAAGTCGTTAAGGCGTTGGATAAAGAGTATAAATGGTTTTCAGAGCAGATGGATATTTCCAAAGAAAAATTCAAGAAGTACCTAGACATAAGCGAATGAGAAATTGTATCATCTCAATATTTTGGGGTGAGGCTAAGACCTCCGAGGTTTTTGTAGTGCAAACCTCGGAGGTCTTGTCCCTGTTTATTGAGAAGATACGAGAAATTTAGCCTAGCCACCTCACAAAAGCAGAGCGAAACTTTGTGGTCGGATGACGTGAATTGGTAACCGTAGCCAGAGAGACTGCCGCGCTCCGCTAGCAATGACACGCTAAAGATAGGCTGAGTACTTCATTTCTAATAAATCATTGAGATTGTTCGCACGTTTTCTATGTTAGAATCTAGAAAATTTTGTGCTTTTCATTAATATAGTATTTAGGAAGGTAATATATGTCTCCTCAGAAATTAACAAATAATGCAGTTTTAGAAGCCTTGGGCGAAGTCCTTGATCCCGAATTGGGCAAAGATTTGGTCACTTTAGGCATGATAGATAACGTGAAAATTAAAGGCACCGAGGTGTATTTCACAATTAATCTTACAACTCCGGCTTGCCCGCTAAAAGATCAGATTAAACAAAACGCGGAAGAGGCGGTACGGGCGGTGGCTGGGGTTTCCGCTGTTCATGTTGAGTTGGGAGCGAAAGTTCCCGTGGGGCAAAAGAAAGCCGAACACATTTCTATTCGTAACTCGGTGGCTATTGCTTCTGGCAAAGGCGGAGTTGGAAAAAGTACCGTATCGGCTAATATCGCGGTAGTTTTAGCTCAGAGTGGCGCCAAGGTGGGATTGTTAGATGCCGATATTTATGGGCCTAATATTCCTACTATGATGGGCGTGAATTCTATTGGCGGAGCGACCGAGAACCAGAAAATCCTCCCCTCCGAGGCTTATGGGGTCAAGATTATGTCTATTGGCTTCTTGGTCAAACCCGAACAAGCCATCATTTGGCGTGGTCCACTTCTTCATTCTGCCATTGAGCAATTTGTTAACGATGTAGAGTGGGGCGAACTAGATTATTTGATCATTGACCTTCCTCCCGGAACCGGCGATGTTCAACTCAGTTTGAACCAAACCTTAGACCTTCAAGGCGGCGTGATTGTCACCTTGCCGCAAGCCGTATCTATTGATGACGCCAGACGCGGATTGAATATGTTCCAAAAATTAGAGGTTCCAGTCTTTGGCGTGGTTGAGAATATGAGTTATCTTGAACTGCCCAATGGCGAAAAGATGGATATTTTCGGCAGTGGAGGCGGAGAAGCGTTGGCCGCCGAAACTGGCGTTCCCTTCATTGGAGGTATTCCCATTGATCCTGACGTTCGCATAGGGGGAGATTCTGGTGTCCCCGTGGTCATCTCCCACCCAGACGCGCCCGCCTCTAAGGCATTCCGCGCCATCGCCGAAGATATTGCCGCCAAGATAAGCGTAGAAGCTTACCGAGAGAAGTAATATTACTGTAAACTGCTTTGTTGGGGATTGGCATGTCGTGAGATTGCAGCAATCCCCAACCCCCCGGCACCCGTCTTCCTATTCCCGCGTGTGCTAAAAAGTTGTTGTAATATTGACTACGTTCAATTCAAAAACCTCGGAAGTCTCCGAGACTTCCGAGGTTTCAGATTCCAATAACCGCTAACAATAACTTTCGCGCACCTCCTTATCTCCATTCCCTCGTCACCCCAGCACCTTTAAGGTAAAATTCCATTCATGACATCTATAGCTGTAGGCGTTCGATTTCACACTGGTGGAAAAATATATCACTTTGACGCGGCTAATTTTCCCGCCGTCAAGAAAAATGATTTTGTAATTGTCGATACCAGCCGAGGGCAGCAACTAGGCCAAGTTGCTTTAACCCTAGGCCCCAAAGAGATTACCAAAGACCAAAATTGGAAACCAATTATCCGTAAGGCCACTCCTCGCGATTTGGTCTTGCGCCAAGTATGGGAAGAAAAAGAAGAAGAAGCCCTAGCCACTTGCCACGAAAAAGCCAAAGGGCTGGTTCCCAGCAAAATTAAATTCGTTTCGGCTGAATACAGCCTTAACGGCGAAAAATTGGTCTTTTTGTATGACTATGAAGGCAATGAAGACCCCGACCTGGGCAAACTCATTCGGGCAATAGAAAAAGTTTACCCCGATACTGAAGTGACCATGCGCCGCATAGGGCCGCGCGACGCGGCGAAAATTATTGGCGGAATGGGCGTTTGCGGCAAAGAGATTCGGTGCTGCACTGAGTTCATGACCAACTTCCAATCCATCTCCATAAAAAAAGCCAAAATTCAAGGCGTTTCCCTAGTGCCTTCAGAAATTACTGGCATGTGTGGTCGTTTGCGATGTTGCCTGAACCACGAACACGAGCTTTACGTAGAAGCCCAAAAAAGACTCCCCAAACGCGGCAAGCGAGTTGTAACCCCTCAAGGAGAGGGAAAAGTTGTGCGCTTATCTCCCCTGCAAGGAACCGTCATGGTCAACCTCGGCGAAGCAGGTTATCAAGAATTTTCGTGGGATGAAATTAAACAAATAAAGAAAAAGTGAAATTATGACAAATCTCTTAGCCGAGGCCCAAGAACTATTCCCCTACACCCAGAAAATGCGGCGAGATTTCCATCGACATCCAGAATTGGGATTTCAAGAAAAGCGCACCTCGCGGCGGATTGTCGAGGAATTGAGCGAATTGCCCGGCCTAGACGTGAAAACCGGCGTGGGAAGCACAGGCGTGGTCGCCGTCATGGCCTGCGGAAAACCCGGCCCGGTCGTCCTGCTCCGTGTAGACATGGACGCCCTGCCCATCGTAGAAGAAAACGATGTCCCTTACGCCTCTCAAAACAAAGGCATCATGCACGCCTGTGGCCACGATGGACACACGGCCATAGGGCTTACAGTGGCAAAAATCCTCCACGCCGAACGTGAAAACCTGGCCGGAACAGTCAAGTTCGTCTTTCAGCCCGCCGAAGAAGGTGATGGCGGCGCAGAACGCATGATAGAAGATGGTGTATTAGAAAACCCCCGCCCCGATTATGCTCTGGCCCTACATCTGTGGAACGAAAAACCCCTTGGTTGGTACGGGATTCCAGCCGGCCCCATGATGGCCGCTGCTGAAACTATTTCTATCACCGTGACCGGCAAAGGCGGCCATGGCGCAACTCCTCACGCCGCAATTGATCCTATTTTAGCCGCTTCTCATATTGTGACCTCTTTGCAGAGTATTACCTCAAGAGAAATAGCCCCAGTGGATGCGGGCGTGGTTAGTATTACCAGTATTCATGGTGGAAGCTCTCATAATATTATCCCTCCTAAAGTGGAACTTCAAGGCACTACTCGCTCCTTTGACGCCGAAACACGCGAACACATATTGAAACGTGTGCGGCAAATTGTCGTTGGCGTGGCCGATGCGTTCCGCTGTCAGGCTAAAGTGGATATTGCGGATGTTTGCCCAGCGGTCATCAACGACCCAGAAGTTACCGCGCGTGCCCAAAAAGTGACACGGCAACTCTTCCCCGGCGCAACCATAGCCACTGAGTACCAAACCATGGGAGCTGAAGACATGGCTTGGATGATGGACAAAATTCCAGGTTGCTATATGCTAATTGGCTCTGCTAATCCATCCAAGGGACTGGACGCCAAGCACCATCACCCCCGTTTCGATTTTGACGAAGAAGCATTGATTTATGGAACTGCTCTCGCCTCTGCTGTTGTGGTTGATCTCCTAAAAAATTGAATGATAGTAGATGTTTCGGCTCTTTGTAAAAAAATGTGCAAGGGCGACATAAATATCGCGTTACGTTCCGTAACGTAAGATTTATCTTGCCCTTTTACATAAATACTACACAAGAGCCAATATTTCTTGTAAATTTGTAACTACTTAGCCCACCCTTGAAATGTCACTGCGAGGGGCATTTTTTACCCCGAAGCAGTCTCCCAGACGCTCGATTGCTTCAGCGGGAAACACATCCCTGAGTAGTCACGTAAATTTTTCGTATCATCTCAATAAACAGGGACAAGACCTCCGAGGTTTGCACTACAAAAACCTCGGAGGTCTTAGCCTCACCAAATATTGAGATGATACAATTTTTCAGTATAAAAGCCTCCAATCACTTTGAAAAAGGGCTTTTTGTTTTGCTTACGTACTGGTAGTTTGATAGTTATTGGGTTGGGTAGTGTTAAGTGTAATTTGAAGTTTTGAGGTGCTAATCTTGGGACGGAATGGTATGTTTATTGCTTGACCCCTTAGAAACAGAGTGCTAAAATTCCGCTAAGTGAATTAATATTAATCATCGTATTAATGGAATTTATGGCCTCTTGCAAAAAATCTTCAGACTTCTTGAAATACTTAATTGAAACTTCCAGCGGTGAAGAAGCCTCCGAGCGTATTCCTCCTCTGGCGCAATTGAGCGGCGAGCTTGGCGTGAGCGTATCCCGCTTACGAGAGCAGCTTGCGGTTGCCAAAGCGTTTGGTCTGGTTGATGTTCGCTCTCGGGTGGGTATTCGCCGTTTGGAGTATAGTTTTGCGCCCGCTGTGCAGTATAGTCTTCTGTATGCTATAAAGCGAAACCACAAGTATTTTGAAGATTTCTTGAATTTGCGCTGTCACGTTGAAAATGCTTATTTTGCCCAAGCCGTTGCGTCCTTGACCCCTGCTGACCATCAGGAATTGCATAAATTGGTAGAAGACGCTTGGGCTAAATTAGAAGGGCGCCCAATCCGCATCCCCTACGAAGAGCATCGTAAACTCCACCTTGCCATCTATCGCCGTTTAGAAAATGTTTTCGTCACTGGCATATTAGAGGCTTATTGGGATGCTTATGAATCTGTAGGTCTGAATGTTTTCGCTGATTATGAGTATCTTCAGAAAGGCTGGGATTATCATCAGCGTTTGGTTGAAGCTATTTCTCAGGGTGACACAGAACAAGGGCTGCGTTTGTTAAGAGAACATTTTGACCTTTTGATCGAGTTAATAATATCGTAAGGCATATGTTTGGGGAATTAGCTCCTAAAAAGGCTAATTCCCCGTTTTGTTATCTGTTACAAAATTTAGTTTAATGATGTTTCAAGGAGAACTAATGGCCGAAAAAAAATCTACGCCAGAATTTGTAGTGAATGATTTTTCTATCACTGTAGGAACGGTGAATGGCTCGGGCAGTCAAACCGCAAACCTGACTCTGATGCGTGCTATTTTCAAAATGGGTATCCCTGTTTCGGGAAAAAATATCTTTCCTTCCAATATCCAAGGATTGCCGACTTGGTATACCATCCGAGTTAACAAAAATGGATATTTGGCCCGTAGCGAAACCACCGAGGTTGTAGTGGCTATGAACCCTGTTTCTTTCGCAGATGATCTTGATAAGTTATCCCCTGGCGGGCTTTTCCTCTATGCTGATCACATTAGGCAAGAGGTTCATCGGAATGATGTGATTGTTTGTGAAATGCCAGTGAAAAAATTGGTGCGTGAGGCGGATGCGCCTAGAAATTTGCGTGACTATATAGCTAATATGGTTTATGTAGGCGTTCTGGCGCATTTATTAAATATTGATGTAGAGAAGCTTCAAGAGGCATTGAGTTTTCATTTTGGTGGAAAGGAGAAGCCTATTAAGTTGAATATGAATGTTGTTGAAAAGGCTATTCAGTGGGCTGCCGAAAACTTTGACCAAACATCTCCTTATTGTGTGGAGCCTATGGCCGGAACCGAAGGCTATATTATGGCTAAGGGTAATACCGCCGGCGCATTAGGCGCAATTTACGGTGGGTTGCAGTTTACAGCTTGGTATCCCATAACTCCGGCGACTGGTTTACCTGAAGCGCTTATAAAATATCGTCCTCTTGTGCAAAAAGATGAAGGAACAGGGAGGTATAAGTATGCTGTCGTTCAGGCGGAAGATGAGTTGGCCGCTGTGGGGATGGTTGTTGGCGCTGGATGGGCTGGTTTACGCTCGGTTACAGCCACTTCGGGGCCGGGGATGAGTCTGATGGGCGAATATGTAAGTTTGGCTTATTTCGCTGAAATCCCAATTGTTATTTGGGATGTTCAACGTATGGGGCCTAGCACAGGTTTGCCCACTCGCACATCTCAAGGCGATATTAATTTAACTTATTATTTGGGACAAGGTGATACCAGGCATCCTGTGTTTTTCCCTGGCTCTGTGCATGAATGTTTTGAGTTTGGATGGAAATCTATTGATCTGGCCGAACAGATTCAAGCTCCAGTGTTTGTGCTTATTGATTTGGACATGGGCATGAATCAGTGGATGACGCCTGCTTTCAAGTATCCTGATACGCCAATTAAGCGCAGTAAAATCCTTTGGGAGGAAGACCTCGAAAACCTGGATTGGGAGTGGGGGCGGTACCTTGATAAAGATGGTGATGGTATTCCTTATCGCACCGTACCCGGCAACACGCATCCCAAGAGTGCTTATTTCACACGCGGCACAGGGCATGATGAATATGCCAAATACAGCGAAGACCCCGAAACGTGGGCGGCGAATCTTGAGCGGCTTGGTAAGAAATTTGAATTGACGCGCACCATGGTTCCTGAACCAGAAATCCATTTCAGGGATGGCGCCGAGATTGGTATTATTGCCTTTGGTTCTACAACTTTTGCCGTTGATGAGGCCTGCGACTATTTGGAGACGGATGGCGTGCCGGTTGATTATTTGCGCTTGCGTGCTTTGCCAATTAATGAGGACGTGAAAGAGTTTATTCGCAACCACAAACGGGTTTATGTGGTGGAGATGAATCGCGATGGGCAGATGTGTGATATTCTTGCTCTTGAAGTATTAGATCAGGCTACAAAGTTGATTTCGTTGACTTATAACACGGGCTTGCAATTGACGGCTACTTGGGTACAAAACGCCATTCTGGGCAAGGAGATGAAATAATGACTGCAAAGAATGTAAAACTGAATGCGATTGGCTTATCTAAAGAGGCTTATAGCGGCGCACCGTCTACGCTTTGCAAGGGCTGTGGGCATAATGCCATTGTTAATCAGATGATAGAGGCTTGTTATGAGGAGAGTATTCCGCCTGAGAAAATTGTTAAATTCAGCGGTATTGGTTGTTCAAGCAAGGCTCCTACGTATTTCTTAAGTCGCTCTTTTGGGTTCAATGGTTTGCATGGACGTATGCCGTCTTTGGCTACGGGAGCTTTGTTTGCTGACTCGTCTTTGATTGGTATTGGCATGAGCGGGGATGGAGATTCGGTTAGCATCGGTATGGGGCAATTCAAGCACGTTATGCGCCGCAATTTGCCGTTGGTTTATATTATTGCTAACAACGGTGTTTACGGTCTCACCAAAGGGCAGATGTCTGCCACCGCCGAAGAGGGGTTGGCTCTCAAAAACCAAGGGCAAAATATGTATATGCCCATAGATATTGTGTGGGAGGCGTTGGTGGGTCAAGCCTCGTTTGTGGCCCGTGGCTTCTCGGGAGACCCTAAACAGCTAAAAGGTTTATTCAAAGCGGCTTTGCATCATCGCGGTACTGCGGTGATTGATGTCATTAGCCCTTGTGTAACTTTCAATAATCGAGACGATACTCTTCAGTCTTATGCTTGGGGGAAGTCGCACGAGGTGGCGTTGCACGAATTGTCTTTTGTGCCAGCGGCGGAAGATATCAAAGTGGAGTATGGAAAAGGCCAAACGGCGAAAGTCGATTTGCACGATGGAACGCACATCATACTCAAGAAATTAAGGCAAGATTACGAGCCTAAAGACCGTGGAGCTGCTCTTCAGCTTTTGGAAGAAGCCAACCGCAAGCAAGAATTAGTCACTGGCCTGATTTATATTGACCCCAACCAGAAAACGATTTTTGACATTGATTATTTGCCTCCCTCTAAGCTTAACCGTGTCCCAGACGAGAAGCTGCGCCCCACTCGTGCATCACTGGATGATATCAATGCGATGATGTTTTAGAAGAGTTTGCTAGAAATAATGTAATGCAACTTTCAAGTTGCCTTTAGTTTGTATGCTAAAAGACCCCGCCTCAAAAGCGGGGTCTTGTTTATTTTGGTATGGAGTGATGGGGTTGCTACTGGTCAGGGTCTTTTAGAGTTTCTAGTTCCTGCGCATCACTTATTAACCCATTAGACCTGACTGTGAGTTTGAACTTTCTAGAATCTTCGCCTTCAGTAGGTGCAAGACTATCTGGTACTATGAATTTGATGCTGTCTTCTGCCCAGGTGGTAGTTTCTAGTATTGTTAAATTTTCTGTGTCAGAAGCGTCTTGGCACATGAGTTGACCATGTTCTTTGATGCCGAATCTAAGGCCAAGTATTTGCACTTCTTCGCCTATTTTTGCTTTTAATGGTGTTAGCATTTCAATCATAGGTTCTCCTGTTGTTTTGCTAACCAATTTTCCGCCAATATATCCTCCTTGAGCAACGCCCATTAGGACGAGCAAAGCGCCATCAATATCGGGCAAGGCGTATTCCATTGTTGAAAGGTTTATGCTGTCTACCCAGCGGGTGAACGAGATTAGATAGATAGTAGCTGAGATAAGTGTCCAAATTAACATCTGCACTTTTATTAAGGCCGTAGTGCCATCGCGGTTTGTGAGTACTCCGCTAGCATCTTTGTTTGCGTCTAGTTGTCCTTGCGCTAAATAAGAGAGCGTAATGCCTTTGCTGGCTGCGGTAGTGGTAGCTGAGAAACCCATAAGTAACATTAAATTAATCGGAATTTCTGGGAGGTGTTTAACGGGTGCGTTTCCACTATCTATTGCGCGGGCTGCGAACATTGTGCAATAAGCGAAAACCGTAACCCCAGTCCAAATGAGGAATTGGAGTTGGGACGTACTCAATTTATCATTGTTTCCAAATGCCGCTGCCCAAGGCAAGAATGCACGGGTGCCATGTTTTTTGAAAGCGGATATTAAGCTGATAATGTAGAGGGCAAGTAATGCCATCCCCCCCCAAAAATAAGGTTGTTTCATCATCGTTTTCCTCCTAAGCTAATTAAGTTTTTCGAATCAACGTCAGAATTTTTCCCCTCTCCATTCGTATTATTCAGTATATACAAAAATAAACAGGAAATCAATCAGCTGGGCAAGGCTCTATTGGGATATATAACATGCTGCCCTAACAACAGTGTGCGCTGGCTGCGGAAACGTATCCGCTAATCTATGAAAAGAGCCTAGGCAATTTTGCCTAGGCTCTTCGTTATTCTGGGGGTAACTCAACTATTGGTCACCAATCTGCTAGTTTTACAATTTTCTAATATACTAATCTTATGGTGTCGGTGTACTTTCGGGAGCTGCTTCACCGCTCCAGGTAAAAACGCGTGTGTCGCTTATGGCGCCAGCGCTTTCCCAAACGGGATTGCCATCTTTATCCACATCAACTTGGCGGACAGTGGATACCCACCAACGGTAGACATGGGGTTTATTATCTAGGGGACGGAATGAACCGGGGATAGTGAATTTGGTATCAGTGGGGTATTCAATTAATTTTCGTCCTTCCCCTTCGGTGATGTCTTCTACTACGACCATATAAGCCTCGTTGGCATTGATCAATCCTACCGAAGACCATTGTAATGAAACGCTTCCATCTTCCAAGGCAAAGGCTGCGCCATCGGTGGGGAGCAAGGGACTGGGGGCAGGGTATGGCGGAGGAGGCGTGGGGGTGGGAGAGGGGCCGGGCGTTGCTGCTCGTTCACAGAGAGGAATGACTAAAGGCAGGCCTGTGTAAACAGTATTATTGACCAGTCCGTTATAGTCTTTGATAGCCGATATGGGGACAGCGTAGTTTTGAGCAATTGTGCTAAGTGTGTCGCCTTCTTGAACCAAGTAATTTACTTGTTCGCAGGCTTCTCTGGTTGCTTCTATTCCGCTAAGGGTGGCTGTGGGATAGGGAGACGCGGTAGGCGTGGGGTGAGGAATTTGCAGCTTTTGCCCTTCATATAGGGTATTACAGTCGGCGGGGATGTCATTTAAGAGAACAATAGAGCGGATAGAAACATCAAACGCCGCGGCTATGGTGATGCACGAGTCTCCTGCCGAAACAGTGTATGTTAGGGGCGTGGGGGAAGGTTGCGGGGTGTACGTTGACGTTGGGGGAGCGAGGGTGGGGGTGGTGGTCAGCGTGACGGTTTGGGTTAATGTAGGAGTGGCAGTTGGTTCTACCACTTGTCCAGTTTGCTGAAGAGCAATATAAACCATCACCGCGCCAATGGCTAAGAACATGGCTACCAATCCGATGGCTGCTGGTAATCCCAGAGTGATTTTTGGCATGCGGCTGCCTTGGACTACGTCGTTTTCCTTGTCGGAGCCATCCAGCTTGCTTCCGCAAACCAGACAACGTTCGGCATCAGCGTTTATTTTTGTGCCGCAAGTTGGGCACAGTTTTTTGTTTTCAGAAGTGTTTTCAGGGTTCATAGTTTAATTAGTTGAACATATTTTTTTACAAAACTGCCTCTAGTTGAGATTTGGCAGCGGCAATTATACCAGAAGCATTCAATATGGAAAGTGGGGGAATTGGGGGGGAGTGCTAAAAAGTTGTTGGTTAAACCTTAGCCCCCTCAATCCGCAATCGCATGTGAACATGGAATCAATTCCATGCCTGCTACAAAAAGCCTGCTCAAGCAGGCTAAGTCAGCTTCGCTTTGCGTGCCATTGGCAAGTTGACTTCTTTTGGCAGCTTTTGAATTGATTCAAA
>QMOK01000030.1 GCA_003648195.1 Chloroflexota bacterium
CGTTATTACCTAGATAGGGGTTTTAACCGTGGAGAATATTACTTGGTAAAAAAATTCTGATATGCTAATATTGCTATATGTTAAGGAAAATATTCCCTTGACCGCGTAAAATTAAACGCATTGTTACAGCTTTACCACCTCGCTAAAGCTATGAAATATTCCGAAAAAAATTCCGTCTCACAACCCACGACTGCTCTGTTAAACATTTTGCAGACGTTGAACAAAGACCAAGTAAACTCCGAAAACATTTGGGCTATACTCCTAAAGAAATTGGCCGAGTTTGGTTTAGAAGGGGAAATTGCCCTTCTAAGAGGCGAAAAATCTCAGCCGTCTTACATAACAATCTCTGTGCCCGATGGAAGATCGCAGCCCTCGTTGGGCAACCAGAGCATCTACCAAAAAACACTAGAAAGCGGGGAAAGTTCATATCTTTCAAAATCTGACGCTGCTAAAAAAACTTTTCAGGGGGAAAACCCAGCGATATACTCCCCATTAACGTATGCCGAAAAAACTGAGGGAGTACTGGCCATAAGCGCAGAAAACCTGTCACCCAATGATGTACTGGCAACCGAGGCGTTGTGCCAGTATATAGCCCTCCTTTGGTATACCCTAGAAAGTAGAGATCATTATCAGCGGCTAATAGACTTCTCTCCTATGGGTAGGCTCGTTTATGCCGCTAAAAAAATTATTTATGCCAATTTAACCACCGCGCAATTATTAGGAGCTAACGACCCAAACGCATTACTCGGAAAATCAATCCTTGCAATTTTCTCATCTGCCACAATTAAAGACATCCAACAACGGTTGCAACAATTTCAGAACACCGAAAAGCAAAAGCACGTATCCGAAGTCAAGGTAACCCGGCAAGACGGCCAAGAAATTTTCTTGGATATTTACGCCAGTCATATTACCTATGGATCTCAAGAAGCCACTCAAATCGTCTTCTCCGACATCACGGCCAGCATAAAAAATAAAGAAAACCTAAAAAAGATAGCCTATGATCTGGAACGGCGGGCTGTCCAACTTCAAGTAGCAGCCGAAGTAGCTCGAGATGCAACAAAAGAGCACAGCCTTCAACCTCTGCTCAATAGAGCCGTTGACCTCATAAAAGATCGTTTTGGCTTTTACCACGCGGGGTTATTTTTAGTCAGCTCAGATAGTAAGTACGTCATTCTAACAGCCGCCACCGGAAAAGCCGGGCAAAAAATGCTCGAGCAAGGGCACAAACTACAAATTGGAAAAGAAGGCATTGTAGGATATGTCGCAAATACAGGGGAAGCCCGCATCGCATCGGATGTAGGCGAAGACTCGGCTCACTTTGAAAACCCATACTTACCCAAAACACACTCCGAGATAGCCGTGCCTCTCTTAGCAGGAAACACAGTCATTGGAGTGCTAGATGTTCAAAGCCAACAAGAATCAATCTTTGATGAAGAAGACATCCGCGTCATAGAAATAATAGCCGACCAATTGGCAGTCGCCATTCAAAATGTTCAGCTCTTAGAAGCAACACAGTACCATACTCGCCAATTACGGGGGCTTTACGAAACCACTTTAGCAACTTCAAGCATCCTAGACACAGAGAAAATCTTAGCTCGGTTCTTTATTCAGATAGACAGGTTGATGTCCCCAGATGTCTTTTTGATAGGCTTACTGGATAAAGACACGCAAGAAATAGTTATTGCTACTGCCATTGAGAACGGAAAAGAGCTAGATGCCCTTATAAACAGGCGTATTAGCCCAAAAATGGAAGGCCTGCTCAGCTGGATTGTAAAGCATAAAAGGCATCTCCTTATCAAAAATTTTGACGAATGTAAACCACCCGTCAAACCTCTAGAACACGGGGAAAAAGTGCTTTCTTGGTTGGGCGTCCCTCTCATCACACGGAACCGTTTAGTAGGTGTGGCCACAGTTCAATCGTTTAAGCCAAACAGCTTTGATGATGAAGACAGACGCTTTTTAGAGTCCATGGCCACTCAGGTGGCTACTGCCTTAGAAAATGCTCGCTTATTTGAAGCAGAAGCACAAGAACGTGAACAAGCTCAAGTGCTCCGAGAATCAGCGCGAGCTATTAGCTCTTTATTATCCTTGGATGATGTTATTGAAGCTGTCTTAGAGCAATTGTCAAAAGTGCTCTCTTACGACAGAGGCAATATTATGCTCATCGAAGAAGATAGATTACACGTCAAGGGCAGCAAAGGATACGAAAAATATACTAAAAATCCCTTATGGGGCAGTTTCAGCCTTGAGCGGCAACATCTTAAAGATGTAATCCAAAACAAAAAAACAATTGTCCTAGAAGACACAAAAAAAGTATCCTCCTGGGTAGAAGCCGAATTTGGATACCCTGTCCGTTCTTGGTTGGGCGTTCCTATTTTGGTAAGAAAAAATGTTATTGGAATATTATCGCTAGACCGGATAACTTCAGAAAGCTTTACCCGAAATGAGATTGAGCTAGCCGAGACTTTCGCCACTCACACCGCCGCAGCCATCGAAAACGCTCGTCTATTTGAAGCCGCAGAACAAAGAGCAAGAGAATTAGAGGCCGTTCATCAGGCAACGCTCAGCTTAACAGCAAATTTACAGCCAGAAGAAGTTTTCAACTCTATTCTTGAAAGCGTCTTCAAACTTATGCCAGACATAAAAGACGCTCACATTTTCTTATACGATGGCACATCACTATATTTCAGCGCGTTTTTACATAAAAACGGAAACAAGGAAGGCCCAGTTTCCATCCCACGCCAACATGGATTAACTTACCAGGTTGCGCGTACCCAAGAAATAATTTGGGTTTCAGATATGAAAACCCACCCTTTATATGCTGATGTTGCTCGCAATAAAGACTGGGAAGGCGGTATCCTGGGATTACCCCTCCTCATTGGTGACCGAACTGTAGGCGTAATGAACATCACTTTCCAACACGCACGGGAATTCCAACAATCTGAGTTGCGCGTCCTTAAACTACTTAGCGATCAAGCAGCTATAACCATTGAAAACGCTCGATTATTTGAGCAAGTTGCTATTGAGCGAAGACGCGTAAGTTTACTGTATGATATTAGTAAAAAATTGGCTGCAAGCTTGAACGTCAGTACAATTTTAGAACAAACCATTGGACTTATCACGCGGTCTTTAGGCGGTAAGGTTGGAATCGCCAAATTATATAATGAAACCACACAAGTTTTAGAAGACCGCGCTATCTATGGGCGAGACATAAATTCACCTGAAGTTAAAAATGCCAAACATCTAGCATTGGGAGAAGGTATTACAGGCTGGGTAGCAAAGAACCAAGAAGCCGTATATGTACCCGATGTACGCAATGATAAAAGATGGATTCACATCAAAGGAATAGATAATCCACAAGGATCGATTATCGTTGCTCCAATCCTCAGCGGCACAAACCTATTAGGAGTTTTATCCATACAATCTGATGCTGCGAGAAGTTTTTCTGAAGAACATCTTGATTTACTTAACGCAATTAGCCAGCAAGTAGGACTAGCCTTAAGTAATGCTCAACGCTACCAAGACGTTAATCATTTAGTAGAGCGATTAGCTGGGGAACAGCATCGCCAAGAAGCCCTTATTGAAGGCCTGCCCATCGGGGTACTCCTTCTGGGAGAAGATTACCGGTTAAAAATTATCAACTCTCTTGGCAAAGAATTCGCAGAGCCGCTTACTCCTTCTTCTCAGGTAGGAGATGTAATCGCCCGTTTGGGTCCGTATTCACTTTCGGAACTTATTGCTCGTTCAGAAGAACCTCTGCCAGTGGATATAAAACTGGCTGGACCTCCTAACAGGGTTTTTGAACTTCAATTGCGAGCCATAACAAATGACACTCAACAATGGGTGGTAACTCTTCAAGACGTGACCGCCGAGCGTGAGGCGCAAGAACGTATTAATATGCAAGATCGGTTAGCTACAGTAGGGAAACTAGCGGCTGGCATCGGTCATGACTTCAACAACATTATCGCCGCCATCTTAGTCTACACCGAGCTATTGCTGCGAGAGAAAAACTTGCCTCCAACGTTTGAACCACGCTTGAACATAATCAAACAACAAATTGAACGAGCTTCTGAGCTGATTCGCCAAATGTCAGATTTCAGCCGAAGTTCAGTCATGAAAGAAACACAAATTGATTTACTCTCATTCCTAAAAGAACTGGAAAACATACTATCACGAACACTTCCAGAAACCATTCGTATAACCCTGCGCAGCAAACCGGGAAAATATTTAGTAAACGTAGACCCCACCCGATTGCAACAAGTGTTTATGAACCTGGCAGTCAATTCTCGAGACGCAATGCCCAATGGCGGGGAATTAAGTTTCAATATGACACATTTTCAACACACTGAAAAATGTGACAAATACCCATTTCTATCTCCTGGCGACTGGATAAAGATAACCATTCACGACACCGGCACCGGTATCTCTGAAGATGTACTACCACATGTTTTTGAGCCATTCTTTACAACCAAAGAAGTTGGTAAGGGAACAGGGTTAGGACTAGCGCAAGTTTATGGGATTATCAAACAATTTGACGGGCACATTGAAGTTAAAAGCACAGAAGAAACAGGCACAACATTCACTGTGTTTTTGCCACGTGCCCTTGCAGTAAAAGAAGAATACAGCGAACCACAAGTAGATATCACCATAGATGGAACAGGGCAGACCGTATTATTAGTAGAAGATAACCCGCCAACCCGTCAGGCGTTAAAAGCCATGCTAGAAATGTTTGGCTACCAAGTGACAACCGCTTCAAATGGCTTAGAAGCTTTGAACCACCTCAAAACAGGGAGCATGACTTTTGAATTTGTAGTTAGCGACATAGTTATGCCCGAAATGGGCGGGGTGGAGCTTTATCACGAAATTCAGACCTTTTGGCCGGATTTAAAAATCATCTTCGTTACCGGACACCCATTACACGGTAAAGAAAAAAACCTTCTCCTAAAAGGAAATGTGTCTTGGCTTCAAAAACCGTTCACCATTCAAGACTTCAGCCAGCTCATGAAAAAAATATTGCAGCCATAAACATACAAAGCACAAAATCATCCGCCCAACTTTCTTGGCTCATCTGTAAAAAATGTGCAAAAGCCAATTCCTTTTTACCCCTAACGCAAAAGTGTCAACTATTTTCTCTACGCCCTCAAGTGATATAATGCCCGCATGTTACCAAACCTACAACTAGACGATATAGTCCGTCTGCGCAAACCACATCCCTGCGGCGAAGACAAATGGAAAGTGACTCGGATTGGAGCAGACATCAAAATAGAATGTCTGGGCTGTGGGCGGCAAATAATGCTTCCACGGCGCGAATTAGCCCGCCGGGTGAAAGAAATTCTTAGCAAAGAAGCTCAAAAATGAGTACCCTCTACCTAGTAGCTACCCCTATCGGTAACCTCGAAGATATTACCTATCGCGCCGTGAGAATATTAAAAGAAGTAACCATAATTGCCGCCGAAGATACCCGTACAAGTGGGGGATTGCTCAAACGTTATGGCATCTCTACACCCTTAACCAGCTACCACGAGTACAACAAATCCCAAAAAACAGCGCAACTCCTCGCGCACCTCGCAAAAGGGGATGTAGCGCTCATCTCCGATGCGGGAACGCCAGGCATCAACGATCCCGGCTTTGTGATGGTCAACGCCGCCCTAAAAACGGGGCACCACGTTAGCCCCATCCCCGGCCCCTCCGCGCCAATTGCCGCTCTCACAGCGTCGGGCCTACCCTCGGACTCTTTCCTCTACCTGGGATATTTACCTCGAAAAAAGAGCCAACGCCAAAAATTACTGCGCGAAGTGAATTCAATCCCCCACACGCTAATATTTTTAGAGACCCCTCACCGGCTTTGCCAAGCCCTTGACGACATAGCCAAAGAATTAGGAGAGCGAGATATTGCCATCGCCCGAGAACTAACCAAGCTCCACGAAGAGATTTTCCGCGGAAAAATAAGTGCGGCGCAGCAACATTTTTCAGAAAAAGAGCCGCGCGGAGAAATCACCTTGGTCATCGCTGGCCAAGACCCAGAAACGCAAAAATGGTCTCTAGAAAAACTCCAGCACGCACTAAAAAAAGAACAACTGATTGAAGGAAACCCGCCTTCAAAGATAGCGAAGGCAATAGCCAAAAAATCTGGATGGAAACGAAGCGAAGTTTATAATATTCTACAAGAATTGTGATTAAGTCTGAGGAGAACAAAAATGAATTTAGATAATTATAATGATTTTGGGAAATTTGATACTCAAAACATGTTAGCAGAGATAGATGATCTGCCAGAACAATTGCAAACCGCTTGGGAACTAGGACAACGCTTCCCCTTGCCCAACTGGGAAGGCATTGAGCGCGTTCTGGTCGCCGGGATGGGTGGCTCCGCTATTGGAGCGTCACTGCTAGCTTCTTACGCCGCGCCCCTTAGCGAGGTACCAGTCTTCGTCCACAGGGACTACAATCTTCCCGCTTGGGCCAAAGGCCAAGAAACGTTAGTAATTACCTCATCCCATTCGGGAAATACAGAAGAAGCACTCTCAGCTTTTGATGCCGCTGTGAAACAAGACTGCCGCATCCTGGTCGTCACCACTGGCGGGAAAATAGCCGCCAAAGCCAAAGAACATGGAACCGGCCTCTGGAAATTTGAGCACGAAGGGCAGCCCCGCGCTGCGGTAGGATATTCCTTTGGGTTATTATTGGCCGTTTTCGCACGCTTAGACCTTCTTCCCGACCCCGAAGAAGAGGTTCAAGATGCTATCTTTGCCCTTGGAGAGCAGCAGAAACGCCTCCAAGCGAATGTCCCCCTCGCCGAAAATCCAGCCAAACGCCTGGCCGAAGATTTGGTTGGACGCTGGGTGAGTGTATTCGCCGCCGGATTGCTGGCGCCAGTCGCCAGACGCTGGAAAGGACAAGTCAGCGAGATTGCTAAAGGGCTAGCGCAGTTCGAATCTCTACCAGAAGCGGATCATAATACGCTGGCTGGCGTGGTCAATCCCAAAGAAGCTTTGTCTAAAACCATGTCAATTTTCTTATTGGCCGAGTCTAACCATCCCCGCAACCAACTCCGTGTGAAACTGACCCAAAAAGGTATGGCGCAGGCTGGAATAAACACCCAAATAGTGAACGCCGAAGGCAAAACACGCCTCGCGCAGCTATGGACTACGCTCCACAGGGGCGATTATGTGGCTTTTTATTTGTCTATGGCCTATGAAATTGATCCTTCTCCAGTAGCCGCTATTGAAAATCTAAAGCGTGATTTGGCGGTTTTTAGTTAGTAGGCAAAATTTTGGGGCTTACCTGTAAAAAATGTGCAAGGGCGACACGAATGTCGCGATACGTTCCGTAACGCAAGATTTATCTTGACATTTTGCGCAAATACTACACAAGAGCCAATTTTGGTTCATATTATAAAGGCCACAAAGAAATTCTTTGTGGCCTTTGCTTTTTGAAATACCTCTCGTTCGCTGCTACAAACTACAGGGAGTTTTCACCTTTTTTCGGTATCGTTTCTAGCATTTCGACAATTTTTTGTATATCCCCTTTTTTCCATAACATTTCAAATATTTTAACAACTTCGGGGTCAAAGAGTATGCTTGCCTGGTCAAGTATCTCTTGATATGCTGCTTTGAGGGGGCGCGCTTTTTTGTAGACACGGTCGCTGGTGATGGCGTCAAAGACATCGGCGACAGCGACAATCCTTGCCAGCAAGGGAATCTCCTCCCCTTTCAATCCATCGGGGTATCCACTGCCATCCCATCGTTCGTGATGCGAGCGTACCACGGGAATGGTGGACACTAAATAGGGTATATCTTTCAACATGTCTACACCAACCAGGGGATGGTTGCGAATAACTTCCCAATCTTGCTCATTTAGAGAAGTTTCTTTGCGTAAGATACTCTCTTCGACATATATTTTCCCTATATCGTGCAAGATAGCCCCAAAACGCAAATTTTGTAATTGAGCCTTTTCCAAGCCAAACTGCTCCCCAATCATTAATGAATAATCCCGCACTCGTTCAACATGACCGCGCGTATAGCGGTCTCGCGATTCAATGGCGTTTGCCAACATCATTAGACTGGATTCATAAGCTTCTTGAAGTTGTACTATTTGCAGTTCTTGGGCACGTTTCAGACGAGCGTTGACCGTGGTTATTAGTGCGTCTTGATTGATTGGCTTCACCAAATAATCTTCTGCGCCTAAACTTCTACCCATCAGTATAGCCTCATCATCGCCATGGGCGGTTAAGAAAATGAATGGAATGGCTATCCATTCCGAGCGTTTCCGAACCATTTTAAAGAACTCTTCGCCATTCATTTTGGGCATAGAGATATCAGAAATGATGAGGTCTGGCAATACCACTTCCATTATCGAAAGAGCCTCTAACCCGTTAGAAGCCGCGAAGACGCTGAAACCTTCCATGGAAAGGAGTTCTTTTAACGCTCCTCTTAAAACTAAGTTATCTTCAACAAGTAAGAGCATTTTTCTTTTCATTTAATTTTCCTTAGCTGATTTCAGCAAATCATAATTTGGTGCGGAGCAGTCTCCCTTTTAGAGTGGGAGATTGCCACATTCTGCTATGCTACATTCGCAATAACATTAAAATTATCTTAATAAATTTATAATCATTCAATCCCTTGGCCTCGCCCACAAGGTTTTGACGCTGGTTTTTCGAGATGGCTTACGTTTGCGCGAAATCGGCGGCAGAGGGCAGGCCGGCCACTTTTTCGGCGGCACGGACGCCGCGCAAAATGGCCTGAGCGTACGCTTGGGCCGCGAATGCTCCCACAATATTGACGTCTATTTCCTTATCCCCCTTTGATAAGGCAAAAACTGTGTCACCGTCTAACATTGTGGTGGCGGGGCGAATGGTTCGGGCTAAGCCATTATGCGCCATTTGAGCGACTTTTGTAGCCTGTTCTTTATTCAACTTGGCGTTCGTGGCCACTACTCCAATAACTGTGTTGCCAGAAGCAAAGTTTAGAACTGTGCGCCCGACAAAGGATTTCATGACCTTGAGGGTGTCGACAAATTTTTTGATCTTACGAGCGCCGGCTATTATTTTACCATTCTCTGGGTCTATGACATCGCCAAAGGCGTTCACGGCAACAATAGCTCCCACTACAACCCCTTTGCCAATTTTCAGGCTAGAGGTTCCAATCCCAGCTTTTGTGGCTTGTTTCGCACCTAGAATTTTGCCCACTGTAGCCCCTGTTCCCGCGCCCACGTTGCCTTCGGCGGGAGCGTTTGCGCTGGCGTTTAGGCAGGCCTTATAGCCCATCTCGGCGTTTGGGCGCACACTGGCAGAACCTATAGTTAAGTCGAAAAGCACCGCGGCGGGAACGATAGGGACGCGCGCCACGCCCACGTTCACACCCACCCCCTTTTCTTCCAGATAGCGAACCACGCCCGAAGCGGCATCCAACCCAAAAGCCGAGCCGCCCGTCAAAAGCACTGCATCCACACGGTTCACAAGATGGGTAAGCCTCAAGGCGTCTGTTTCGCGCGTTCCAGGCGCGCCTCCCCTTTGGTCCACCCCGCCAACCGTTCCCTCTGGGCATAAAATTACCGTGCATCCCGTTAGAGCTTCTTTATCCTCCGCGTGACCAACTTGAAAGCCGGGCACATCTGTAATATATCCTGACATGGCTGTCTCCTTTGCTTCTTCTTCACTCCCCAAGCTGAAAATAAATTAAGGCCACCTGCCCAGGTTTGACTTCTACTTTGTATACCTCAAGCCCGTTGGCAATAAATTGAACCTGATATTGACCGGGAGCTAAGTTTCCGACCGCGAAATTCTCTTTCCATTCATCATCACCGTTCACGCTTTGGTCGGCGTAAGTGGTTGTGTAAATTGTATGAATGACTTTGCCGTCTTCGTCCAATCGCTGAATTTCAATATCCACGCCGGGGATGGGATAGCCCGTTAACCCCATCAGCTGGCCAGCAATTGCTCCGTTAAAAGTGCCCGCTTCATCGCGGTTGGGCAACATCCACAACTCTGGGTTGCGGGTGCTGGCGTAATTATTTTCGCCCAAACGAACCTCAAAATGCAAATGACACCCAATTGCCGCGCCGGTAAAACCCACCTCGCCCAGCACATCCCCTCGCGAAACAAAATCTCCCACTTCGACATTCACTTGTGAAAGATGCCCATAAAGAGTGAATATTTCTTGCCGGCCAGAAAACGCCTCATGACGCAGCACCACCAAATTCCCATAAAAGCTTTGGTATGGCCCATAAACATCTTGCCAGTCGCCGCCCGCCACCACCACCTCGCCATCGGCTCCCGCCTGTACGGGAAGACCACATTCCACCACCAAATCTGCCCCGTGATGTGTTGCTCGTGTGCCGTTTTGCGTACTCCCGTAGCGATAGGTAAAGTCTACCCAAATGTCAATAGGTCTAGTGAACAAGAAATGCTCTCCCTGGGTACCGGGAGGGGGGAAAATTGTTGATGTGGGAGATACAAACGGGGTCGCCGTTAACGCAGGCGTGGAACTCGGCTGGGGAGGGGCAAGTGTGCCCGGGACGGGGGTAAACGTGGAAGTGATGGTGGGGGGCAGAACCTCAAGCGTGGGTGCGGGCGGTGAAGGGGAACAAGCGTGCATCCCTATCCCCATCCCCATGCTGAATACAATCCAAATGAACCTCTGCCAAAATTTCATATCCGCGGAAGCCCTCCCCTGTTTACTAATAATTCTTCTAGCCGTGCTTCTAAGACGGCTGTGTGTTCTTTGAGGTTTTTCAATTCGGTCAAGAATGTTTTTTGGGCTTCTTCGTCCTTGAGGCCTGGCACGTTAACGCGCACGTTATAGCTGGCTCCGGCGAATGCCGCTTGGGCTAATTTGACTCCCGTTCCCGCGTCTGTGATGGCGTTGGTGTTTCCTATTTCTGCCGCGCGGAGGGCTAATTCCATGACTCTGGCTGCTTTGCGGGCTGTCTCAAATGGAATTTGGCTAGCCTGCAAAGTGGCGGCTTGAATGGCCTCGGGGCGGCGTTTATCCTCTTTGGGGATGCGGAAAGCGTCCATGACGGCGTTGAAAGAAGCGGCGTCTTCTTCTACGGCTTGGGTTAGTTGCGCGCGCAGGGTTTCGGTTTCGTTTAAAATATTTTGCATTTCTGTTTTAACAGCGGCGTATTTTTTCTTGTTTATGGTTAAGTGCACCACCATAGAGACTAATCCCGCGGCCATAGCGCCCGCACGCGCCGCCGCCGACCCTCCGCCGGGAGCGGGTGTTCCTGCCGCCAAGGCGTCTAAGAAATTGGGTTTTTCTGATTCTTTTAGCACGGCGTACATTCGCTGCTCTAAAATTTGCTCTGGTTGAAACTCATCTATTTGAGTGTGCCAAACCGCGGCGTCTATTAAGGCTTCTTGAGGAACAAGGCCAATTAACTCGCTGTGGTGAACCGCTACTCCGTAACGCTCTCCTTCGCGGCGAATAAATTCCAGTACCCTGGCGAGGGGAGTTTTGTGAAAGTTGGTCAGGTTCATGGATACCTGAGCACGGCCATCTACCAACAAGCCCAAGGCTTTGACGAACCGCAATCCGCCCGAGGAATAGCGCACAGCGCGGGCTATTTTTTGAGCGATGCTGACATCGGCGGTGGTTAGGTAAACGTTGTAGGCAATCAAGAATTCCCGTGCTCCGATGGCGGTGGCTCCCGCTGGGCCAACGTGCGAGGGGCCAAAAATCTGGTTCGCGGGCGGGGTTTGTGGCTATTTCTTCTTTGATGGTTTCGTATTCTCCCCGCCGGATGTTTTCTAGGCGTTTTCGCTCTGGGCGGGCGGCGGCTTTTTCGTACAGGTAAACGGGGATTTCTAGTTCTTCGCCGACTCTTTTTCCTAGGCGATTGGCAATTTCGATGCATTCTTGCATGCTTACGCCAGAAATGGGCACAAAGGGCACTACGTCTGTGGCTCCCATGCGCGGATGCTCTCCGGTGTGCGTGGTTAGGTCAATTAGCTCGGCGGCTTTGGCTATTCCCCTAAACGCACCCTCTTCTACCGCGCTGGGTGAACCAACAAAGGTGATCACTGTGCGGTTATGGTCTGCGTCTGAGGAGTATTCTAAGACGTGAGCGCCATCAGCGGAGGCAATGGCGTTTTTGATGGCCTCCACTATTTCGGGATGGCGGCCTTCAGAAAAGTTGGGGACACATTCAATGATAGGGGTGGGCATATTACCTCTTTTTTACATGATTAGTTTGGGGTTTAGTACCAAAATTATACCGGATTTTTAGGCGGATTGGCGGGGGAGTGGCAATCCGTTTTTTTGGTGTCGTCTACGCTATGTTACGCTCGACGCCTTTCTGCGGGCGAATATTCCCTCAAGTGAGTAGAGCAATAACGCAGCCCAAATTACGCTAAAGCCAATTATGCGGTCTGGCGAAAAATCTTCGTTATAGACCAAGACGCCAATTAAAAACTGTAAGGTGGGTGCTATATATTGCAAAAATCCTAGCGTTGAGAGTTTGATTTTTCGCGCGGCAGTTCCAAACCACAGCAAAGGGACTCCGGTGGCGATGCCGGTTAGGGCTAAGAGAGCCGTCATGGGGATGGTCGTGTGTCCAAACGCGCCTTGCCCTGCCGCTTCCAGGTAAATTAAATACGCTAGCGCGGGAACAAATATTACGCCTGTTTCTAAAGTAAATCCATGCAATGATTCGAGAGAGGCGGTCTTTTTTATGAGGCCATAAAGCCCAAAACTGCCCGCTAACGTGAGGGCTATCCAGGGCAGGCGTCCGTAGCTGAGAGCAAGGTATAAAACGCCTAAAAACGCTAGGGCTACAGAAATCCATTGCCAAGGGCGCAATTTCTCGCGAAGAAAGATGACGCCTAGTAAGACGCTCACTAGGGGGTTAATGAAATAGCCTAAACTGGTTTCGATGATATAACCGGCGTTGACGCCCCAAACGTAGGTTAGCCAATTGACGCCCAAGAGAATGGCGGTTGCTAAATAAGGCAATAGTTGTTTTTTGTTGTTGGCGATGGGGTTGAATTCACGCCAATCTTTTTTAATGGCAACCAATCCCAAAACGAAGATAAACGACCAAACTACGCGGTGGCTTATTATCTCTAGGGCTGGGATGTCTTGAATGGTTTTCCAATAAATGGGAAAAACGCCCCAAAGGCCATAAGCTCCTATAGCGTACCAAACACCTTTTTTCATTGCTTGCTCCTCGTTTTAAATTATTGACTGCGTAGCTATGTATTGTAACAAAATAATCTTGTTGCTGGGTTGGGAGATTGGTGGTGTTGGTAGATTGGGAAATTGGTTCCTTTATCATCTCAATATTTTGGGGTGAGGCTAAGACCTCCGAGGTTTTTGTAGTGCCAACCTCGGAGGTCTTGTCCCTGTTTATTGAGAAGATACGGTTCCTTTTATCTTGTCTCACGTCTCACCACTTATTTGGTACAATCAATCGAGTATTCTTGAACTCATTACACACCCAAAGGAAAGCGCATGAAAATAGACCTCCATGTCCACACAAAAGAACGCTCGGCTTGCGGCAGAGCGTCAGAAATAGAGCAAATACAAACCGCCATTGACGCTGGCCTTGACGCCATAGCTTTTACAGACCACGAACGGCTGGCTCCCGCCAAGAGATTGGCGCAATTGAACGAAATTTACGCGCCTTTCCGAATTTTCAACGGCGTTGAAATAAACATTAACAGCGAACACATCCTTGTTTTTGGTATTCGCGACAGCAACTTAGAAAGAATGGATTGGCGTTACCCTGAATTGCACGCTTTTGTTAGAGAGCACGGGGGACTTTTGGTCTTGGCCCATCCCTTTCGTTTCCATCCAGAACTGCGTTTAGATATAGAACATTTCCCGCCCGATGCTGTTGAAGCCTACTCGACCAGTACCCCGCTTGAAGCGGCGGAACGCATTTTGAACTTAGCCGCCCGTCTCGACATCCCCACTATGAGCAATTCTGACTCCCATGCCACTCACACGCTGGGCAAACACTACAACATCCTAGACCGCTCCCCTGCTGACATATCCGAGTTGATAGAGATAATTAGAAAAGGCCAATTTACAAAGTCGATGCCATAATTTAGTGATATAAAGAGAAACAGAGAGAAAATAAATTTATTTTCTCTCTGTTAATTTAATGCAATGTTGTTTTCTGCTTCGTAACTATTACCCTAGAGAATGTCACCTAGCAGGGGTCGCAATTCGCGGGGGATCAATGTGACGCGCCTATTATCTAGCGTACCAATTGCCAAAAAGCCCAGCATCTGCAAACGACCGGGGACGGTTTCTGGTTCGTGGTATTCCCAGTGAGGTGATTCGTCGTAAACATCTCCGAACCGTTCGGCAAAACTGTCCCAGGAGCGTAGTCCGTCTTCTTCTAAAACCCAGGCTAAAGCCTTGCGCTCTTCTGCGGAGAGTCCATTTGTGATCATATCCTGAAGGTGGACAGGGTTGGCAAGTGCCTTTGCGATACGGGTGACAACCTCTGCCTTTTTGCCTTTTTTACTAAGTCCCCAGGCTTTCATAGTGGCCTTCAGACGGTCTTTACTAACACGGTCAATGCAGCTTTCTAAATCCTCATCTGCTGTTATGCTTTTGTTGAATTGGAGGTCATGATAATTATTATATCTCTCTTTGAAAAAATCCTGAAATCCGCTAAGGGATTCTAAGAATTGAATGCGCTCAAGCCATCTCGTATAGAATTCTTCTGAATCGGGATCAAGTTCAATCAACATATCAACTATTTTTTCAGCAACTTCGTATTCTCCTTCTCTGACCGCCAAATGGGTTTGTAACTCCATCGCGCCTTCAAAAACTTCTGCTACCACTTGTTTTGCTTTCAGTATTTTACTGAGGTGGTCTTGGCATAATTCAACATCGTCCTCTTTAAAAAATGCCAAACGAGCTAAAGTTAAATGACCAAATAAATAGTCAGGATCAACTTCCACCGCTTTCAAAAAGAGCGTCTTAGCCTCTTCACTACGTTCTAGTTTGGTTAGTATCATGCCCTTATTATGGAGCGCAACAGGATAATCTGGGTCTAGCTCAAGAACTTGCTCAAAGTAACTAAGAGCTTTTTCAAGATCGTCCTTTTCATCGCTATGCGACAGCTCAATTCCCTTTTCTATTAACTCTTGAGATTTTAGGCTGCAGGTAGGCTTCAAATAGGGCACAATTTCTATTTGCGTGAAATTAACCTTTGCCCATTCCTCTTTTTCATCTCGCCACATGTGCAATGGGGTATTAGCATCAATTATCCCCGCTTCCGATAATATTTTAAAAGCTTGCGACCGCAAATGAGGCGTGCCATATTTACTGATGCCAAAGCGTTCAACTTCAGCATAGGCCTGGGGTAAACCCAAATCAGCTAAAATATTTAGGGCGGCTTCAATAGATAGCTCATCATCTTTGTCTTGCCATAGCATAAGTTTGAAACTATAACCAATGTGAGGGTATTTATCAATTATTTTTTTTAATCCTGTAAACGTTTCTTGGTTTACAGCTTTATCAAATGCATCGTATATTTTTTGTCCCCAATAATGCATAAAGAGTATTGTAGGCAATCTATTATCGCCTGTTAATGGCTGTTTTCTTCGTTTAGCTTTTTTTACGATATTTAATCCTTTCTTAACTAAAGGTGTATATCTGGTTTCTTTGTTTGATACTTTCTTAAATAGTTTTTTGGCTAGCTCAAATTGTCCCATATTGGCTGCGCCAGCTCCGAGAATATACAAAGAAACATCATCTAATATGTCATTAGTTTTTAAATTACTAGCCACTCGTCCAAGAGTTTCATCATCTTCTAGCCAGCCAAAAGCTTCTATAGCTTTGTTTGTATGACCATCAATGAATGAACTGGTTATCATTAGAGAGCGTAACTTCGCGGCATAATATTCCGCTTTTTCTTTTTGCCAAGCATTTACATTAAAAATCACTAAATTGCTCAAAGC
The DNA here is from genome assembly GCA_003648195.1 of Chloroflexota bacterium. Lineage (GTDB taxonomy): Bacteria > Chloroflexota > Anaerolineae > Anaerolineales > UBA11858 > B10-G9. Next base: position 15,917 of record QMOK01000030.1, read on the forward strand.
AAAAACATTTTCAGGTTCTATGTTCTCTATAACGTCCTCCATTTCAGCAATAGCTTCTTGAATTCTTCCATGCATGAAAAAGGCTATAGCGCGATTATTGCGAGGAGAAGTCCATTGAGGAAGCAAGCGGATAGCGGTCTTAGTTTCTTTTAATACGCCCCTTAAATCTTCTTTTTGCAAGCATATTTGAGCGCGTTCGTGCGGCATGGCAGCCTGGCGCATCTTTGTCAGCGATACTCCGTAAGTATTAGCCGCTCTTGAGATTTCATCTTTAGCTATAGATATGACTTCTTCACATTGTTCCCTGGCTTCATACTCGTCATTTGGGTCGCGCTTGAGGTAATTTTCAGCATGACGCCAGGCATGGCCCATCAGCCCCATTTGCACATAAGCCATTGCCAAATTAGCATAAACTGGCACATAATCTCTATCCCGCCGAACCGCTTCTTCTAAAGTTTCAATACTGTCCAATATATTCCCAAGCATCCCGTTTACCGTGCCCAGCAAATACAAAAAATCGGGGCGAAATTGAAAGTTGCGGGGAGCATTTTCAAGAGCATCTAAAGCAGCCTGAGGCTGCTTTAGATTTAGCATTTTTTCTACATTGTTAATGAAATCATGAAAATCTTGTTTAGGCATTAATTGCTCCTTGATATTGGACCAAATTCCACATTTTTCAAAAGCGATTCTACCAGATAAATTGGGTATAATGAGGACTGGATATTGGATATTTAGATATTGGAGATTGTCACATGAATCCACTCAAACAAATCCTCACCTCTGTACAATTCATCGGGCTGCCCGCCACTCTGCGCATCGTGCAGGCCACCCTCCTGCGGGATTGGTACGAACGCCGTTTTCGTGAACCTGCTGCGCCTGAGATTGCGCCTAAATCTCCGGGGGAATTGCTGGGCGTGGAAGCCGCTCCCAGCGGAGCGCGTTGCAAATTCACCAACGCCGAGCTAGAAATCCTCTTCCTCACCCCGCACCTGGTGCGTCTCTCCTGGGAGCCGGGCCAATTGCCCCTCCCCTACGCCATTGCCAAAACCGAGTGGCTGCCGGTGGATGTCACTATTAGCTCTAGTCGCCGTCCCCGGCGGCGAGGACGCCGCCTAGAGCAAAATGGATTCACTCTAACCAGCGGGGAAGTGTCTCTCACGGTGGGGGCGGATGGGGGAATCACTTACCACGCTGGAGATGTTGAACTCCGGGCGGAGCACCCGCCCCGCTGGGAGGGCGAGGCCTGGACACAGCACTCCCGCTTGGACGCCGAAGAGCGGATTCACGGTTTGGGGGAACGAGCCGCCACGCTCAACCTCCGCGCCTCCGCGCCCGAGAGCAGTGTCACCTACCAAATGCGAAACACCGACCCGGGCGGGCACTACTCCACGGGTGACGATCCCCTCTACTTGAACATTCCCCTTTACATCAGCCGCAACCCCCGCCGCTCCGCTAACAGCAGCTATCTCATTTTCTACGAAAACACTCACCAAGGAGAAATTTCGTTCGGGGCAGAGGAATCCGCCGTACATTTTAAGGGCGGAATGCCGCGCTATTATTTCACCGCCGGAACGGTGGCCGAGGTTGTGGAAAACTACACTGAGCTGACCGGACGCGCGCCGCTCCCTCCCCGCTGGGCGCTGGGATACCATCAATGCCGCTGGGGGTACAAAACCGCCCAAGATATTCGCGAAGTGGTGGCCGGTTTCAAGGAGCATAACCTCCCCCTAGATGCCATCCACCTAGATATTGACTACATGGACGGCTACCGCGTTTTCACCGTAGATGAGGAGCGATTCCCAGACCTGGCCGCCCTGACCGCCGAGCTAAAAGAAGACGGCATCCGCACGGTCGCCATTTTAGACCCCGGCGTGAAAGTTGACCCAAATTACAGCCTTTACCAAGAGGGCGTGAAGAGGGGGCTGTTTTGCACCACGCCCGCTGGCAAACCCGTGAGGGCTACGGTGTGGCCGGGGGAGTGCTGCTTCCCCGATTTCACCAATCCCAAAACCCGCGCCTGGTGGGGGGAACAATATTCAAAACTCCTAGACCTGGGCGTAGATGGCTTTTGGCACGATATGAACGAACCGGCTGCCTTTGTGGGCTGGGGGCCGCCCTCTGTACCATCTATTACTCGTTATAGTATGGAAAACCGAGGTGCATTGCATTCGCATTTGGATGCGTTGCACCTTGAGGATGATGGCGAGACCCAAACTGCAACGCAGTTCTACGGCGGAAACCATATTGAGGCGAACAACATTTACGGCCTGATGATGAACCAAGCCGGCTATAATGGCCTGCGTCAACTTGACCCTGACCGCCGCCCTTGGATAGTCTCACGCGCTGGGTGGGCAGGAATGCAGCGCTACGCCTGGAACTGGACGGGAGACGTGGGCACATCTTGGACGACTCTGCGCCAAACGCTCATCACCATGCTCAATATTGGGCTTTCGGGCATCCCCTACACCGGCTCCGACATTGGCGGATTTGGCGGGCATCCCTCCGCCGAGTTGTTCACGCGCTGGTTCCAAATGGCAGCTTTCACCCCCTTTTTTAGAGGACACAGCGCAACTGGCACTCCCCGCCGCGAGCCGTGGGTTTACGGCGAACCATACACCTCCATCGTCCGAGATTTTCTCAACCTCCGCCGCCGCCTTATGCCCTACCTTTACACCCTGGCCCAAGAAGCGGCCCAAACCGGCGCACCACTTATGCGTCCGCTTTTTTGGGATTTTCCAGAAATGGCAGACGTGGATGACCAATTCATGCTGGGAGATTCCCTGCTGGTTGCGCCCGTTCTCCGGGAAGGAGCAGAATCCCGCCGCGTGACCCTGCCCCCTGGGGAGTGGCACTCCTGGTGGGGGGAGGGGGTTTGGGAAGGAGAGTCCGAGGTGGAGGTTACTGTGACCATCGAGCGGATTCCACTCTTCGTGCAGGAGGGGAGAGGGAGCGAGTTGCGGGGTAGGAGGTAGGATGAAAGAGGAATTGGTGATTGATTGGGCTAGTAGCAAAATTTGCGAATGGGTTTCATTCTGATTAAATTAGCTTTGACGGTATCTTCAAAAACATATACACTGCAAAGAAAAAGCACTACTGAATAGGATTTTATGTATATATGTCCGAAATCCTGGGAAGGCCTTATGGTTAAGATGCAGATATTAATCACAGTAATGGATACAATTTTCTAATATTAGATGTCATGTAAACAGATTCGTGGGAAAAATCTCCACAAATTAGTTCTTCAAAGCTAGCTTGGTCTTACAAAGGGAGTTAATAATGAGCGACCACAATCGTTTGGTTGAACAGACAGGTGTTTATTACGTGGGACACCTAGCTGGCAAACTTAACTATTTATTTCGACAAGTCAAGGAACATGATAAAGGGATTGATGCCGAAATTGAGCTTACCCAATCGCCAGGGGTAGTGTCTCCCATAATAGGAGTCCAAATAAAAGCGAGATCGCAGTTTAAAAAGACTGTTGATAACGAAATCAGTATAACTGTGACTGAAAAGAATCTTCAATATTGGAAATCTTTTGGCCGACCTGTTGTCCTGATGGCATATTCAGATAGTGAACCTGATACTGTCTTTTGGACTAGGGTTGATAATTCATCTTCACACATTATCAAAATCAGCATGGGACAGAAATTTGACGAGCACACATTGCCCAAATTCATTCGAATCATTTCACAGTATTATGCTGATATCTCTAGAAGCTTGCCAATGGAATATGTCTCAAATATTCTTATAGAAATGGGTCCCCAAGTGGACGATGTGCTTATGCCTGTTGAAAAGAAACTTGAAAGAGCGTATAAACTTGTTGATGAACGAAAATTCGACAAGGCCAGCTACATCTATGAATCATTAGCCAATATTTTTGAAGACGTTGTCTCAATATTGTATAACTGGGGAGTGTGCTTACTTGAGTTAGGTGAAGAAGAACGGGCGATTGATATTACTACCAGAGCATTAGGCAAGTCACCCGAGGATTGGAGGTTGCACAATTTGCATGGGATGTGCTTGGCCTTGCTACAAAAATATCAGGAATCTGAAGAAAGTCTAATGACAGCTCTAAAAATAGCACCATTTTCATCAGAGGTTTGGAATAATTTGGGTTTGTTGCATTATTGGCAGGGCCGTAACGAGGAAGCATTTGATGAGTTTCGCTTGGCAGCTAATTATGATACTAAAGATAGTTTTGCTCTGTTCAATTTGGCTCTTTGCTCAACTGCTTTAGAAAATTACGAAAAAGCCCTAGAGTATTACGATGCCTGTATAAAAATTTCTCCCAAGTTATACGATGCTTTCAACAACAAGGGAGTACTCCTCAAGCTTCTTTGGCGTATTTGGGAAGCTTTAGATTGTTACGATAAAGCCATCGAAATAGATCCTCAAAACCCAGCAGCATTATACAACAGTGCTTATTTATTAAAAGACCTAGGATACAATGAGAGAGCTACCCAGAGATATCACATGGCGTTGGAATTACGCCCAAATAATGCCAGAATACATCTTGATTTAGGGCTGTTGTATTGCCGAAAAGATGATTTACCGACAGCCGCATATCATTTCTGGAGTTCACATGATTATCTTGAGCACAGTAGACAGCAGGAGATGGGAGATTATGTGGGTATTGTTGATATTGGTTATAAAGTATTCTATCTCATCAGGATAGTGTTTACAGAACATTCGGCAACTATCTTATCAGTTGATTCTGCTCCAGAACTTGCGTTGTTCAATAGCCATCCGGGCTTACATGAATTGCTTAAATATGGGTAACCGTTCACTCCCCCCAATAAAAAAGCGTTGATGTGTCACTCTGAGAGAACGTGTCTTAGCGGAGCTAAGATTAGTGAACGAAGAGTCTCCCTCTCGTAAACATAGGAGATTCTTCGAG
>QMOK01000031.1 GCA_003648195.1 Chloroflexota bacterium
AATTATTCACTCCCCTCCCGCAAATGTTCAATGACGTGTCATTCTGAGGGCGTTTTTCCCGAAGAATCTCCTATGTTTACGAGAGGGAGACTCTTCGTTCACTCTATCTCAGCTTTGCTGAGACACGTTCACTCAGAGTGACACATCAACGCTTTTTTATTAGAGGGGAGTGAACGGTTACTTTTTTTATTAAGGAGATGTTATGTTGCAAAAAACAAGTCCTCAAGTTCGAAAAATTGTTATTGGTGTGGTGCTGGTTGCGGCTGTTTTAATGATTGCCGTAGTGCCTTTCATGGCCTTTAATATGGTTAACCCAATTCTGGAACTTCAATTGGAACGTATAGCGCAGTTTCAGGCTGATGGGAATGCCAAATGGCATTTGCTTACGCTAACGACCTGGTTGGTTAGTTTCTTCTACCCATTCTGGGCTACTTTGAGTGCGCTTGCAGGAGTTGCCTTATTTGTTATTGCCAAACCCCTTTTTAAAGGTGAAGGTTGGGCGCGTGGTTTAGCTCTGATTTGCTTAGCTATGCCCTCCATTGGTGGAGCCTATATGATTGTGCCGTGGATGAATTTCGTCGGCAGCAAAGAGGGCGGATTCCCCCCGGCAGTGTTTATCATGGTTGTCGGTTTAATACCTTATTTTGCGATTTTACTGGCAGAAAAAGTTGATTTCAAGCAGAAACTCGTTGATTTCTTCGTATTTTTAATGTTAGGTGTCACCTCTGCAGAAAGCTTTGCAAATGGTCATGCCGCTTTCCGAGTGTTGTACGGTCATCCCAAACGTCCTATGTTCGCTGAAGGTATTTCCATAACTTACTTTGGTTGGGTTGGTTTATGGGTTGCCTGGATTTTGTTAACTATAGCTATCTATAAACTTGGCACGAGAAAAGAGTCTGGATGGTACCTGATGCTAATTGGTGGCGCTATTGCTATGCTTGTTGGTGGCGCAACTCATTACGTGCGTCATGCCACTGTTGACTATCTTTTGAATTCTGCCATGGGGCTGAGTTTGGTAGTTATGGCACTAATTCCTCTTGTTAAGGAACGATTGCTTACCAAATACACAGAGTAATATTCTGAAATGTGTTTCTAAAAAAGCCCAAAGCTAATTGCTTTGGGCTTTTTTTTACGTTAGTGTTCATTCTTTTATCAAAGATTTTTGATGTTTGCGTTCTGCTATGGGCTGTACGCCGCTCTTCCGTGTCCGAAAAAACTGTAACCGTCACTCTCCATTGGATGTTGATGGAAGCGTGAACGGCTGGGGAGGGGCAATGCCACACTTCGGCGTTAACAGCCTCCCCCCAGGGTTTTTTTCTGCTTGGTCGTGGTTCTACGCCTGGGAGGTTGATTTATGCGTAGTTGTTCAAAATCCTGTTGGTCAAACGGCGATAGAAGTGCGTTGCACTTCGGGTTTCATGGGCAGACTCAGGTGCAATGCATCCAAAAACAGATGCAATGCACCATTAACATTTTGAGCAATTACATTTATGCCCCTGCGTGGCACTCTCTTCTAAAAATCCACGGGGACTGAATAATTGCAAAAAATTTTACAGGGTGACTTTTGCGCTACAGTATATTTTCATTCTTCGTGCCAGCTACCTGTTCCAATTGATTCTTATCTGTAAAAACGAATTGCATACGGTTGACGCGAATCATCCCCGCATCGGCGAAGCGGTGCAGAGTTTTACTAACCAATTCGCGGGTTGTACCTATGCTGTCTGCCATGTCGTCTAAGGTGAGGTCGCGCGGAGTAAGCTCTCCATCTACAGGTTGGTAGTAGTCTAACAATAACCGAGCCAACCTCCCCGCCACAGGATGGAAAGCAAAGCCGTAAACAATATCCCGCACTTTGCGCATAATTGTAACCATCTGACGCGACACTTCCCAAACCGCCTCAACACTGTGGAAGATAATGGGTTTGATTGTCTCTTGCGGCCAAATATAGACTTCGGCAGATTCCACCACCTCTAGCGAGGCTGGCATGGGTTGGTCATCAAAAAGTGAATGTCCCCAGACGGTAGTGTTTGGCTCTAAACGGAACACAACTTGGCGTTTTCCATCGGGGGAAAGCATACTCCATTCCAATCGCCCAGACGCTAGGCAGAGCACCTTAGGCCAGGTTTCTCCTTGCCAGCAAATGAATTCCCCTTTTTGATAGGTTTTACGCAGAGCTAGTTTGGCAAGATTATCGCGGTCTCTTGGTGTTAATTTTGAAAAAACAGGGTTGTTTGCAAGATTTGCGCTTAATTTATCCATAAAAACCACCACAATTTATAAAAGTATAAAGACGGCTCTGTGAAACTATGCTATTTTTATATTATCTGTATTGGCTCATGTATGAAAAATGTGCAAAACGACATGAATGTCGTACTACGAAACCGTAACGCGATATTTATATCGCCTTTTGTTGCACACATTCAATAGATGGGCTTCTGTATTATACCCTTTTCCAGGCGAGCGTGACGCATTCTTGTATCTCTCAGTGTGTACTAAAGCAGAGGTTTCCGACTTTGTGAAGCCATTTTCGCTTAAAAGCACTTTCGCGCACACCTACCCTTATTCCACTTTTTAGTTCTAAAGGAGATTTCTATATGTTTAACGAAACCACCAAAACCCAACGCATGATTATGCTGGCCGTGGCAATTCTAGGAGGTATATTTTTGATGGCCTTTGCTCCAACTATGGCCATGAAAACATTAAAAATTAGCATGGATCAGGCTTTTACACGCCTTATTCCTCACGATGCCGATTTTTACCCCGCAATACCCATTTTGTCAGCAACTTATTCAATGTGGATAATTGCCTTTATCTTCGTTGGCTCCATGGCGTTAATGCTCTCTAAGAAACTCTACCAAGGGTTGAAATGGGCACGAGCAACCGCGTTGGGACTTTTTGCCGTTCCCGCTGTGGCTGGCATGACCATGATTATCCCCTGGTTCGTGCTTGTTTTGGCCGAATATCCTGAAAAAGGCGTTCCGCCGGCGACTGTTTCAGGGATGCCCCCAGCGATGCCTATTTTGTTTATTGGCTTAATTTTCTATTTTGCCATTCTCTTTGCCGATAAAGACACCATCAAGAATAAACTACTAAAAGCAATCCCATTCACATTTTTGGGCATTGTTTCTGGTATGGTATTCATGAACGGGCAACACGGTGTGCGCTATTTTATTCACATCCCAGGCAATTTCATCACCGGTGCCAATGGATTGATCACCGCCAGCCCCGACCCTGTTCCTTTCACTTCTCCTTTGGCGCACTTCATCACTAACCTTGACCACCTAGATTGGCAAACATTTGAGTTTCTTTCTGAAGAAGCCATTTATAGCCCGCAGACTCTGGCTTTGCTCTTAGGCGGGTTTATGCTCTACATCTCCTCGGCTTTGTTGATTATTGCAATTCCTCTGATGGCGATGAAAAAGAAAGCTGGTTGGTACATTGCTACCAGCACCGCTTTGGCGACCGCTTTTGTCAGCGTTCAGGGCTTTTTCGTTCGTCACTCTACCGAATGGCTTCAAGGTGGAATGCTCTCTGCGTTGCTGTTTGTCATCTTGATCATTCCGGTCTTCAAGAATTTCTTCATTGAAGAGGGTGAATGGTAGATTTTTTCTGTGTAGCATATTTTTGAATTAGATTATGGAGAATAAAAATAAAATGAATGATGTGACACGTAAAATTCAAGCTGCTATTGTTGCAGCAGTTGGTTTGTTTTTGATTTTTATCAATCCTGGACTTGTTACTGCAAATACCAATATGTTTTTGAAAGGGATGACTGAAGGGGCTACTGCTCCTATGAATCCTGTTGTTTCTCTGCGCAGCACAGTTAGCTTTGGCTGGCTTGGTATCACCGTTTATGCTGGCGTTGTTTTACTTGCGGCTGTAGTTTATGGCTTCTTAAAAAACAAAAAGTGGGCTTTCCCTGTTGCGTTAGTTTCACTTGCTACTATGCCAATTGGCAGTTTTTATGTGAGCAGTTTTGCAGGTTATATGGTACGCAAGGGAGTTTTCGCGCCCTCTTTCTATGCCTTTGTTGTTGGATTGGTCGCTTTTTGGTTGTTGATCATTCTTCAGGAAAAAGGCAAAGAGATGTGGGCTTTGTTTGTCCCTCTTACTTTGCTTGGTATGATAGGTACGCAAGCATTCGCTTTTTCTGAACATGGTTTACGTGGACTGTATCAGGGTGGTAAAACAGAAGCAATTCTTGATCCTGCCATTGGCATTCTGCGTTTCTCTCAACCCATTATGGTGATGGTCTTGATTACACTCTTTTTTGCTATTTATTATATAGCTATGAAAAAAGAAATTGGCTGGTGGTTGAGCATATTCTCTGGCGCTGCCATGGCAGTTGCTGCCTACTCTGTCCATTTTGCTCGCCCGAAAGCATCTTTCTCTCTTTCTGGGGCAGAAGCTTTTGCGCCGGGCAAGGCTGTGGTCGGTGCGGGAACACCCTCGATTTTCACTTCTGTCTACTTCCTTGGCGGGACATTGGGCGTATTGCTTGTTATTGTTTTGCTAATACCGTTTTTCAAGAATCAATTCTTTTCTGAAAAATAATTTTTCAGAGTGCAAGTAACAAAAAAAGCGACACTATTAGTGTCGCTTTTTTTTGTTGTATTATCCCTTTTGGGCTGCAATAGCTTCTTGACAAATATCAAGGACAGGCGCATGGCGAATGCGTATAATGGCAACATCCCCTAACCTTTTATACTTTGAGGAGAAGATAAAATGAAGAAGATATATTTAGTTTTAGCAGTAGTGATTGTTGCTACCATGGTCTTCACGGCATGTGCCCCTGCTGATAACGTGGAGGTAGAAGCTCCAGCCGAGGAAGCTGCCGCCGAAGAAACCGTGACGGAAGAAATTGCGACTGAGCCTGAAGATGAATTTGCATGGGATCAAGATTACATTACTGAAGTACCCCCGATTATGATGATTGATCCATATTTCCAGATTTTTGGACAGTCTCAAGTAGCAGTTCCCTATACTTACGAAACTGCTGTCAAGCTAGCTGGTCACTCATGTGGTGCGACAACGGGAGCATGGACAATTACCCGCAAAGCTCTTGAAGTACTTTATCCCGGCGGGGAAATTCCTGTACGCGGTCAAATCCAAGTGGAAGCTCCCGGCGCTGAAGATGAGTGGTTCGTTGGTGTCTTTGGCGAAATAATTACATACATTACAGGCGCGGCACCCAAAACAGGTTTTATTGGCGCTGAGTTTGGACAAACCGATGATGTTTTTGTCCGCCAAAACAAAATGATTTACCCAGATGAGCCAACTGGAACAATGCCCCCGAAAATGGAATGGGTTTTCACTCGCCTTGATACAGGTGCAAAAGTGGGCGTTACATTCAATCTTGCGGTAGTTACACCTGTGGCAACAGATGAGCGTAAGGCCATGGGCAAAAAGATGGCTGCCGGCGAAGCTACTCCTGAAGAAGCGGCTGACTATTACGAATATTGGAACGATAGAGCGAAATTTGTATTAGACAACGCAGATACACTTGATGGTTTTTTCCTTGTTAATGTTTATGATGAAGGTTCTGCGACAACAGCTTCTGCGCTTGCCCCCGCGACAGCAGATGATTTTGCTTGGGATCAAAGCTATATCACTGAAGTTGAGCCGCTTATGATGATTGACCCATATTTCAGCATTTTTGGGCAGTCACAAGTTCCAGTTCCTTATTATTATGAAGAGGCTGTTAAGTTAGCTGGTCATTCATGTGGCGCCATAACGGGAGCATGGACGATTACCCGCAAGGCTCTTGAAGTACTCTATCCTGATGGAGAAATTCCAGTGCGTGGGCAGATTGCTGTAGAAGCTCCCGGTGCTGAAGATGAGTGGTTCGTTGGTGTCTTTGGAGATGTGATTACTTTTCTTACTGGTGCTTCTCCTCACACTGGCTTTATTGGCGCGGAGTTTGGACAAACTGACGATCTTTTTGTGCGCCGAAACAAAATGGTCTACGCTGAAGAGCCGACCGGACAACTTCCCCCGATGAGGGAATGGATTTTTACTCGCCTTGATACTGGCGCAAAAGTGGGCGTCAAATTCAATCTTGTGATTATCCTTCCCATCCCCACGCCTGGGCGCGTGGCAATGGGAAAGGCGTTGGCTGCTGGTGAAGCTACTCCTGAAGAAGCGGCAGACTATTACGAATATTGGAACGATAGAGCGAAATTTGTATTAGACAACGCAGATACCATAGACGGGTTCTTCACAGTCACTGTTTATGAGTAAAAATTTAACCTAAGTTAAAAAGACGCAAAACAAGAGATTTGGCTTTGTAGCAAATCTCTTGTTTTGTGCTATTTACCAACTTTTAATATCTGTCAACAAAAGCTCAAAAATAAGTTATCGTGAACTATTTTTCTTTGTAGTTCAAGATCAGGGCGATTGCATATAGACATGGAATTGATGCAAAATCGCTTTGGGTGTTCAAAGGCGATTGCCCTGAGTTCAAGGCAATTAATGCTTGACGAATATTGGCGAATACCGTAGAATCTTTTTTAGGGAGTAATTGGGTTTAATCTAGCGCATGAAATTTAAATAAGTCACCATTCTAAAAGGGACTCCATTGAGCTGAAATTTTATGGTTATAGGCATTGCATTTTCTCTACTCTGTTTGGCTAATGGATATCTATCAATGTTTTTTTATTTACCATATTTAGGGGAAGGAAAGAAGTTTTATGAAAGAATCTAACCGCACTACCCTTATTGTGATGGCCGTAATCGCTTTAGTTATGGGCATCTTCATTGTTTTTGTCGCCCCTGGGCTTTTTGATACAACGATGGATACTTTGATATTACAGAAATCAAAACAAGCCACAAATCTTACCGCTGGACATCTAAGCCGTTTTTATATTGGCTCAATCTACAGTGGGATTGAAATGCTAGTTGGCCTGGCGTTAATAGTTATTTCGGCTGCGCTCTATACTGGCAAAAAATGGGCTTGGTCTGTAGCGATGCTTTTGCTCTCCATCCCCGCGATGGCTAATGGTTACATTGGCTTGGGCTGGCTGGAAAATCTCAAGAAATTTCCTCCTGTTTATATAACCTTTTTCTTAAGCCTGCTTGCTTTCTGGGTGATGATTTTCCTGAAAAAGAATGACGGCAAAACCAAAACCGCTATGTTCTTTGTCTTTACCTTGCTAGGGATGCTCGGCGCTCAAGGCGTTATGCTTTTCCCCCACGCTTTACGCGTGATTTTGAAAAGCCCCGCCGATGCGCTTTTGAAACCTGCTAATGCTGTTTTGCGCCGCACTGGTCCTATAATGTTCCTGGTCTTCATTTTTGCTGCGCTTGCTATTTGGAAGCTTGCTCAACGCAAGGAATCAGGCTGGTACATGGCATTGCTCACCGGTTTAATGATGGTTTTAGGCGCGTTCCCCGCTCACTATGCTCGCCCGCTAGTGGCGTCTTTAGTTCCTAAGGGAAGCCTTGCTCCTTCTATCTTCACATCCACTTATTGGATGGCTGGCGCACAAGGTGTCATTTTGGTTGTTTTATTGCTGATACCGTTTTTCAAAGATCGTTTGTTTGACAAAGCAGAGTAAAACCAACAAAAATGCAGTATTTTGTCAGAGGCTAGGTTTTTCTAGCCTCTGATTTGCGTTAAAGCAAAGATAGTCTATTGAGTTCGTGATATTCTTGATGTTGTATTAATTCCTATTCTGTCTAACCCTTATCCCCGGAGGTAAAAAATGCAAGAAACTTCACAGAAGAACCGCAATATTATGTTCGGCGTGGCCATTGTGATTGGCTTGGTCATGGCCTATGTTATTCCATTCATGGTGCAAACATCCCTAGAAAGGGTATTGACGCATTTGCTAGCCCATATTGAGGCTGGCAACCCTGCATTTACTAGCGGATTGAAACTTTTTGATTTCTTCTACCCTGTTTGGCAAGCGGTCATCTTTGCCGCTGGCGCAGCTCTGATTGTTATTTCGTGGGAAATCAAAAAAGGCACCGAATGGACTTATCCTCTGGCAATGATGCTCTTTGCTATGCCATCTATTGGTGGCTTTTTCATGTTCTTGCCCTATGTTAGCTTCGTGCCTGGATTCCCGTTGCCAATGGTAATCTCTTTTATTGGATTAATAGGCTATTGGGCATTCATCTTTTTGCGTAAAGCTGAAACAGCAGTGAAATGGACGCGATTTGGCGCATTAACGTTCATTGGGATGCTTTCTACCCACGCGTTTACCATTGGCGTTGGCGCACAACGTACAATGGCAACTCGCCCTGGTTATCCCCTGTACCCGGGTTTCACCTGGTGGCTATTCCGCTGGGCTGGCGAAGTCAATTGGGTCGCTGTAATTTTCCTCGTTATGTCAATTTACTTCTTGTCGACCGGAAAACGTAAAGGTTGGTGGATGGCTGTTATTCCCTCAATCACTATTTTGATGATCAATGTCCCCACGCAATTTTTCCGCACCAAAACAATGGACTATCTTTACGGCTCGATTCTTGCCATTGGTGTATTGATCTTTACTATGGTTCCGTATTTCAAGAAGCGTTTACTTGATGAACAAGTAGATTAGGGAACGGCTAAACAGGCATCAGGGTGGCAGGACGCTAGAGATGCAACTACCGATGTGCTGCCCCCCTGGTTTATGTATTGGAGTAATTATGAAAATCATGAAAGCTATTGAAAACTTTTTTATGAAAATATTTAAAAAGAATAATAAAGTTGGCGCGGCCTTGGCTGTTGTTGGTATCTTAACTGGATTGCTCATCTTGTTTATTATTGCCAATATTTACAATGTTAACATTGATGGCAAAATTGCCGATGGACGTCCAGATGAAGCCATCACCGTGCAAATAGTATTTGCCATGCTCAGTTGGCTGGGCGTCTCAGCAGGTGCGCTCTGGGTAATGGTACTCTACGGTTTCATTAACAACGCCAAATGGGCCTGGTTCTGGGGTGCAGTCGCTGCCACTGTACAACTTTTAGCTGGATTTTTCCCCATGATACCGGCTGCTAGTATTGACTTGCCCACTCCAACTATATGGGTGTTCATGATAGCGATAGGGTTATGGTTTGGCATGCTCTTTGTAGGCGGTGTAGACATAAGAATCATTACGCTAGCTTTTGTCAGCGGTCTGGCCTATGTCTTAACATATATTGATGGAGTTGGCGCCATTTCTCGATATCAAACAGAGCCAGAAGGCTTTGTCAACGGTATGTACGCCATGTCGCAAATGGTCAACTGGTGGGGCGCGGCGGCCTGGGCTGTGTTCATCTTTGCCCTCATCGGGCGGAAATCCTGGACTATTCCTATGGGCATCTTTGCCGCATCTATGTCAATGTTTGGAGGATACCCTGTGGGTCTAACGGACGTGATTGCTGTTAAAGGAAATTTTTCCATGTTCTTGGTCGCGCCCATTATGAGTACTGGATTGTTGATATACCTCTTGCTGCCTGGCACCAAAAATATGATCACGGAATGGAGGAACAGCTAAATACACTTACTTAGGAACGCGATTACTTGGAGTAATCGCGTTCCTGATTCCTGTGCCTAATAACATGAAAATAGACAAGTACCAATATCCACTAATCATTATTGCTACCCTAGTACTTTTCATTATCTTGGGTTTCGCGCTCGGTTTTACACCGAAACATGAAGGCGGCAATCAGCATAACTTATTAATTCCCGCAATTGATTTCATCTCAATGAGCTTCGGGTAATATATATGACCGACAACGCAAAAATACAACAATCTAATTCTTCATTATCCCAAATCCGCAAAGGGGTTCAAGCCATATTTTTGCTTGGCACATACTTGCTTGGTTTGCGCCACATCATGCCCGGAGAATCAGCTAAAGGCGGCGCGTTTGATGCTTTTTGTCCCTTTGGAGGGATAGAAACCCTATGGTCTTATATCACCACCGGACACACGCTCAAAACTACTAATTTGCTCAACTTTGCCGTTTTGATTGGCGTCTTGGGCGTTTCGCTTTTGGCTGGAAGGGCTTTTTGCGGTTGGATGTGTCCTTTGGGAACATTGCAGGATTTGTTTGCTTATTTGGCCAGGCGGTTAAGTGGCGGAAAAAAGCGTCACGTTAGGGGGAGACGCAGCAAGGCGCGTTTTCCCACTCCCCTGCCTCTAAAATGGGATAAATGGCTGCGTTATACCAAATATCTAATTTTAGTCGTCATCCTAGTCGCCAGCACCAGGTCTATCTACCCGCCCCTGCATACCATTTGCCCCGCCCGCGCGTTTTTCAGCTTTCAGCTAACAACCGGCCTGCTCTGGAGCGTTTTGATCACTTTTATAATTACCTCAATGCTGAATAAACGCTTCTGGTGCAAATACCTTTGCCCTCTGGGAGCGGCATTGGCAATCTTCAACAAAATAGCCCCCCTGCGCGTGGTCATAGATAAAGAACGTTGCACCCATTGCGGTCGCTGTGACGTTGAATGTCCCATGGATATTCACGCTGTCCCCGAAAATATGCGCAGCGCGGAATGTGTGCAATGTTTAGAATGTTTAGAAACCTGTTCCGTGCCAGATACATTAGATTTAAAACTGGGGTAAGAGGAGACGCGCTTATTGCATTAGCATTAGTGGTGTTTTTGCTTGATAGTTCCTCCGAAAAAAATCGGATAGTTATTCAAAATCATAGTGGTAGAACTGCAACGTATCTTTTCCCGAGCGTTGCAGTTTGCGCTATATGGACAAGCTCGTGGCGTAACGCATCTAAAAACACTTGGCCCTGATATATCGTATCTCGGCAAAGAAAGAGGTGTTTAATATTAGTAGAGCATAATCCTTACCAACACATCAACTAACAGTGACCTGCATCACACACAAAATCTGTGAGGCATGGAATAATTTAAATTGGCATTGTTTTCTGTGTCGCTGTGTGTTGGAAATTTTATTCCCTCTATTAGTTTTTTTCGAAAAGGAGTTTTTCCCATGACTATCTTAGATCGCATTATTCTCTTGCTTACTGGTCTTACGGCCATCTATCTTATTTGGCGGTTTTATACCCGCCACACTAAAGAACAAGCTCGATATAACATTTATTATGCCATGAGCTTTGTTGTTTTGTTGGTTTCTGGTTTGCTTTTGATTTTCTTAGGTTGGGATATTCTGGCCTCGCCCTATATTCTAACTGTAGCGACTTTAATCCCCTTGGGAATTTCCATGGGCTTAATGCATCAGTTTATGCCCCAATACGCTAAAGCCTATTCTTGGTTCTCATTGGTGGGTCTTTTAGCGATTGCTATTACCAGCATCGCAGATATGCCCCTGAAGAGTGTGGCTGTGCCTGTTTTCCATGGCGTGGCTGGATTGATTATTGTCGGTTTGCCGCTCATGCGCTGCATCAAAGGCGAAGCCCCCAAAGGGTTCGGATTGGTTGGCGTGGGAGGAATCTTGATCAGCTTGGGAGGGATGGCCTTGGCTTTCCTGAACGCCGGCAAACAATTACTGTTCTTCAGTGGCGATGTTGTCATGGCTATTTTAGCTCCACTACTTTTGCTCATGGCTCTGGCCTTCACTTGGGGTTTTGTGAAAGACATCAAAGCCTCTGAATAAAGTTGCTATTTAACTTTTAATAAAGACATCTAGCCTGCTCTGTGTTATCGTCTATAATAAACACAGAGCAAGCTGTGTTTATAGGCATTGTCATCAACTTACCATACTCAAAGGAGCACAACATATGAAATTTTTATCTAAAAGACTTGATTACCTCTTCCGCTCCACGAGAGGCCTGACGCTGGTCGCTATCGCCATGGTAGCCATAGTAACAGCGATATGGGGCACTCTTTCTGGACCAATGATTGAATGGGGCGTGAGAGACATCACTGTCAAAGTATTGGGCATGGATTTAACCCAAGCCGACCGTGAAGGGCGCATCATCATGCTCTATCACACAATAGCCATGGCCGTTCTAGCTATTGAAGTCTACTTCATCACCGAAATAGTGCCGATGAAGCGTAATGAACAAGTGATGATAAATGGCATTATCACCGCAGGATACCTACTAGCGTTGATTTTTGGTTTGCTTTTCGCTTATTTCGGGCACAACTATACTTTTCACGGGCTTTTCTTAGTTGGACAATCGCTGGTCTTTTTTGCCGGGGTTTTGTTAGCCGCCGCACTCTGGCCTTGGAAAAAAGAATATTACTTGCCAGAAGGCTCACCCTATGCCCGCTCTAAAAAAGGCATAGATTTGGAACGCGCGGCCTTTTTCACCATGGCCGTTACAACCTTGCTCTCGGCAACATGGGGCGCGACAACGGGTTCATTCTGGGGAAATGGGCATGAAACCTTTTTGGCTGAAAACCTAATCCGCCACCCGCATCACACCTCATTGCAAAAAGCCATCATTGGTCACTTACACATTATGCTTTCTCTGGCCGCGGTCGCCATCACGCTAGTAGTTGGCAAATGGCTAGATTTCAAAGGCAAACTGCACCAGTGGGGCATGCCCATCATGATCTTCGGCACCATCGTTCTCACCGCAGGCGCTTTATCTATTGTTTGGGTGGAATGGGCGCACACCATCATCTACGTTGGCGCGGTATTTGTAATGCTCCCTGCTTTATTCTACGTGATTTATTCTTGGGATAAACTTATCAAAGATGGCACCGCAGACATAGAAAAACCTAACTTCGGGCAAAAGATTGCCGCGCTTTTGCGTGATCCCCTAAAATTTGGTTCAGGTTGGCAGATGGTCTTTATGAACTTCACTGTAAGTGGTGTTGGCATCTTCATGGCCGTCAGACTGGAACAAATCTTCCGAGTTTGGGCAGCCAGGGAAGAACGTATCACCCTTTCTGGGCACTGGCACATTTTAGCAGCGCTGATCGCCACCATCATCATTATGTACTACGCCGACCTCTCTGGTCTCAAAGGCAAAGTACGCCAATGGTTCGGCTGGATATTGATCATCGCTTCAGATATTGCTTTTGGTTCAGCCACTATCTTCTCGATGAAACGCCTCTTTGTGGATGCCGGTAACCAACAAGGTACCGTCAACACAACTATGCTGCTAATAGACTTTGGCCTGGGTGCAATTCTGGTCATGTTTGCGCTATTTATGGGCTGGCGGTTATATGATCTTTTCCTCAAGAAAGGACAATGGGAAAAAGAACTCACAGCCGAGAGAAAAGCCAACGCTCAAGTTGAGCTTGAAGAAAGCAAACGCAAAATGGAAGAACTCCAAGCGGCTCTTGAGGAGGTATCAAAATGAAACGCATTATCTTTAGCCTACTTTTCATTATCTTAGTGACCACCGCTTGTCAGGCTGCACCAAGTATTAGCGAGATAGAACCGCCATATATTGACACAGGCATTGACGCAGAAGCTTGGGCAACCATCCCCGCTGGCGAATTTCCGCATGGACAAGAAAGCCACATGGTTGAAATTGATTATGACTATCAGATCATGGTCACAGATGTAACAGTTGAACAATACGCAGCCTTCCTTAACGAAATAGTCGCTTCTGGAGAAGCCAGTATTGGCGAATTTGAAGTTGTAGTTGCCAATGGCGAAGTAACCTGGCAAGAAGAGGGCGTAGCCGGATACTACCCCGGTGAACCTTTCCAGGCAGCGAAACACGAAGAAGAAATTACAGCTGGCGACAAACTTTATGTCTCCTTTGTCGACGGCTTGCGCATCACCCGTGACGGAGAAACCTTTACCGCCATCCCCGCATACGCCAACCACCCCATGACAATGGTCTCGTGGTTCGGAGCCAACGCCTACTGTGAACACTATGGCTACCGCCTGCCCCTCGAACTTGAATGGGAAAAAGCCGCCCGTGGCACAGACGTGAACGAGCAAGGCGATGGTTACCCCTTCCCCTGGGGATACGAAATTCACGGTCAAAACGCCAATTACTATGCCTCAGCAGACGTGTTTGAAGAGATGTTTGGAAAATTAGGCGTCACTACACCGGTTGGCTTTTACAATGGCAAAACCTACGAAGTCAATGGATATAGCTACGAAACACTCGATTCCGCCAGCCCTTACGGACTCTACGACATGGCTGGCAACGTCTCGCAGTGGATGGGCGACGACCATAGCGACCAACACTACCGCATGATGCGCGGCGGCAGTTTCTACACCTACGAAATTGACCTCCGTGTCTGGAAAGAAGATAGCGCTGGCCCACAGCACTACGCCCCTGACTTGGGTTTCAGATGTGTGCAAGGGCAGTGATTAAGGTCTGATAGATTGGGAAATTGGTCAGTCCCAATACACCAATTTCCCAATGTGCCAATAAACAAATTTACCATTCTTAATTCTGTTTTGGAGTGCTTGTGAAAATACTAAAAACCAAATTCAAACAATATTGGCCCCTTATCAAAAGCCTACAAACGGCGCTGCTACTCATCACCGGATTAGCCGGATACATGAGCACGCGCTGCCCTGCGCACAACCTCTCCACAGTCCTGGCTTTGGCAGGCAGCCTGTTTTTATCCATCAGCGGCAGCACGGTGCTTAACATGTGGTACGACCGCGACATTGACGCCAAAATGCCCCGCACAAGCAAAAGGCCTTTACCAACAGGCAAAATCACTTCCCAAGAAGCGCTAATCTTCGGCTTAACAATCTCAGCCCTGGGTGTGGGATGGGCCTTGACAATGAACCTGCTTTACGGAGCAGTAGTCTTCGCCGGGCTGTTTTTCGATGTGGTTGTTTACAGTATGTGGCTCAAACGCCGCACAGCATGGTCAATAGTTTGGGGCGGAATATCAGGCGGAATGCCAATCTTAGCGGGACGCGCGTTGGGAGTGGGGCAACTCGACTGGGTAGGGCTAACCCTCTCCCTGGCGGTCCTCTTCTGGATTCCCACCCACATCCTCACCTTTTCCATGCGCTACCACAAAGACTATCAATCCGCGGGCGTACCCACTTTCCCATCCACATATGGGTTCCAAGCCACGCGCGTAATCATCGCCATTTCAAGCGTGATAGCTGCTGTGGCCATGGGCGTGGCCGCCTACGGCGTAGGTCTAACCTGGGGCTACCTGCGCCTCATGGCCGTTCTCTCTGCGGGATTGCTGGTATTAGCGGTTGGCAGCACCGTGCACCCCTCAGAGCGCACCAATTTTGGCCTCTTCAAATATGCATCGTTGTATATGCTTAGTTCTATGTTGTTGTTGTTTGCGGAGGGTATCTAATGAAAAAAATATCTGTACTTGACCGTATTTTATTATTGGTTACAGGCTTATTGGCCGCATATCAAGTCGCCATGGGCTGTGAAGGTTTGGGAACTTTGCCTACTGCCAGCTACACCATTGGTTTTGGCGTTTTGCTGGTTGCCGGGCTGTTACTGATTATTCTGGGATTTGAAGCGCTCGATAGCTCAGTGGTGGTTATCGTCTCGACCGTGATTCCCCTGACCCTTTCCTTGGGGTTAGTGGCTGAACATTTAACCAATTTCACCACCCCATACCTAATTTTCGTGGTGATAGGTTTTTTGGCAATTGTGATTACTCGTTACGCCATCCCTGGCAAAGCGGCAACTATTGTGCTGGCCGTGGTGCATGGCGTGGCGGGGATGATAATCTTTTTGCTGCCCATCATCCTTAGCTTGCGCGGAGATGCTCCGGGCGGATTCGCTTTGGTTGGCGTGGGTGGTGCGTTGATAGGCGTGGGCGGGTTACTGCTCTCGTTCCTTAAAGCTGGCAAGCCTATCTTGTCACGTGATACAATTATGACGGTCTTACCTGGCCTTTTGTTGCTGATGACAGCAGCATTTGTGGCCGGTTTTGCGTTTTGCTAAGTTTTAGACAAGATTATTACTTCAAATAACGTTTTTTATCACCTGTTTCAAAAGGAGCGTTAAATATGGGAAAGTTTTTGCGTTTTCTTGGTATTATCTTGATGGGCTTGACAGCCGCACTAACATTGCTTAGCGGCATTGGCACAACCTGCGTCTCTTTAGACGCGGCTAAATACGAAGGCATGGAAGCTATTGCCCAATATCAATGGTTGTACATCTTCTATGTTCTCGCTGCTATTGCTATTGGCATTATGGGCATCCGCGCTACTATTGCACTGGTGAAAGGTACAGACAAATCTTACCGTGACGCGCTTATTGCCCTGGTGTTGGGTGTCGTTGTTGGCGGAATTCATATGGCTACCTCGCGTGCCTTGCGAGACGGCGGCTCGTCTATGCCGTTGGATTTCATTGTTTATGCTACTGTATTCACCCTGATTATTTTCTTACTTTTTGGAATCCCCAAACTGCGGGAGATGGTAGGCTTTGAGCGCGAATCATCCGATAACGTTTCTGGCGCCGCGGGCGGAATGGCCGCCATTGTGGCGGGGATGCTCTTCCTCAGCGTTCAGATGTGGGCAGGCCCAACGCATATTTTTGATGGCGTCAATCTGGCTGATGCTTTCCACACTTCTATGATGGTTAGCGGCGGCGGATTAACGTTAGTTGGCTTGGGATTATTGGCTCGCGCGGCGTTAGCTTCTTCTCCTGCGGCTGAAAAATCTCCCCAAAACGCTTAATCGTTCACTTCTCTAAAACCTCAAAGACCCCAGAGTAATTTTGCTCTGGGGTCTTTTTGCTTAATGGGAATCAATGATGATTCTCGGCATAGACGTGGAAAATGGCGTTGTCACCCTCTTTTGGATTGATGCCTTTGATGGAATCCCTATCCTTGGCCTAAATTACGTTTGCTTGTTTGTCTCGCGCTCCTAGTCTAATGGAGGAACGTCTTTTGTGACGTGGCAACCTCCCTGACTATCTGAGGGATTGCCGCACCTCCTGCCAACGGCACGCACAGCGAAAACGGAGGTTCGCAATGACATTTGCCCCGCGAATTTCGAAATCCAACATTATTTTTCAAGAGAAGATAAGAATCCATTGACAGCTTTTGTCCGTTGATAAGCATGAGCAATCAGTTGTTGGATAGCATTGTTGAATGTATCTTCGCCGACATCGGCAGCTGCGTAGGGAGCTATCAGGGCTGCTAGGCTTTGGTAGGTTTCTGCCATGTGGTCAGGATTGAAAGGGCCGGCGATCGTTTTGGCAAGATAGGTGGTGTAAATTTTGTTGTAGACGGGATCGTCCATTAGATAACTAATCAAAGGCCAATCTGAGCTAACTTCATCCAAACTCACCGAGAGTGCGCCACCCATTTTCCCAGCGTTGAAAGCTTCGTTGTTATCCCAGGGAATCCAGGTCAGCAAGCCGGTTTCGGGGTTGTTATAGAGATAGTAATTGTGAGGCGTGCGTCCGTAAGCATCCCAATTTTGGATCACAGTGTTGACTGCCAGATAGCGCAGGAAGCCATCAACATCAAAGACGGACTCTAGCTCTGAGCGCCAGTTTTCGGGATTGGTGAGACGGGTTTCGTTGTGCAATGCCCGATAGAGGGCGAGAATATCGCTGTAATCTGCTTCGTCTTGGTTGGTTTCTTTGTCGAATGAATTTTCAGAGAATGAATTGGCAGCGAAAGTAGCTCCAGCTCCGCTCGGTTTATAAACGTTGCCGTTATCATCCTCAAATTGAGTCTCAATAACGGTATCGTCTACAACTTCTACCATTGTGTACAGCCCCAGGTAAGTTGATCCTTCGCCATAATCGACATAGACCTCATAAAAAGCGGTCTGAGCAGCGGGGACACCGCTCTCACGAAAGATATCGGCAGCTACTTTCTCGTGCAATAGGGTGTTATCGTTAAAATTGCTAGAAAGGGAGAGTTGCTTGAAGCCATAAAAGCGCTGGTCGTCAATTTCTGGGTACTCATCTTCAAACTCATCAAAATCCAGTTTGAGGGGCAATTTGTAGCTGCCACTGCCCCACGATGAAGACAGAGACGAGTTTCCTTTGAAGCGCAAGCCAACGTTTTCCCAAATATCACCTTCAAATTCAATGGTAACGGTTGCCCACATCGGGTTCGATTCGTCTCCTTCCAATGCTCCGTCGCCTTGGAGACGGTTGCCACGCGCGGGAGGGGCAACTCCATTATTTTGAGGTGGCTGTCCCTCCGTGTCAGTTGGTTTTTGTCCAGGCTGCCCAACCTGCCCTGCCCTTCGGGGATTAGCGCCAAACTCTCCGTATAGAGAAGTCATATCTGCCAGCATCATTTCCCAGGTATCAGCGGTAATGGTGATGTCGAGACGATTGACTTCATCTTGCGGAAAGACGACTTCGTAATCAGGCTCGGTTTCTTTGCCATGCGTCTCTTCTGTCCATCCTGTGGGGCGGGGCGCGGCGATTGTTGATTCGGCTTCTGCGCTTGTGTCCACAACTGCTGCTTCGGTTTCTGCGCTTGTGTCCATAACTTCTGCTTCTGAGTGTTGGACGGTTGGTTGAACATCTTCGCTGCTTGGAGCAGTATTCGCACCACAAGCCGAAAGAAATTGTGATAAAACGATTATTAGTACAAGAATGAGGTAAGTTGTTTTTTTCATGTTTTTGTCTCCGAAAACCTGTCAGGTTTTACTTCAGGGCTGATACCATTGTTCGGGCCCGGGCGTGGTGGGGAGTGGTTCTGGCCCATGCCCGGCAATAGGCTTGGGTGCAGCACCCCCACCAATATCCAGGAGCGCTGCGTTCATTTCATCCTAATAAGAGATAATTGGATAACTGCCGAGAGCGAAGATCAGGATAGCGAGGATATTGAGCATTAGAAACATAAGTGGAAGGGTGCGTTTAATTTTGAGAGACATGAATTTCTCCTTGTGTTTGAGGGTTAGAGATCGGTGCCGTTATATCCGGCGATGAGGGTGACTTTGTTGCCTTCGTTGAGTTTCTTGATTTCGGCGATGAAGTCTTGCATGAGGGCGGCTTTCCGCAAACCAACGCTGTAGACTAGCTCGGTGAGGGTGCCGTTTTGAACAGTATCTACGCTAATTAGTTCAGAGATGCTGGTATATTTGATGAACGTGTTGTCGAAGATGGCGTCAAAGGGCGTGTTATTGGGAACGTAGATGCGCAGGATTTGGGTTGCCATTTGGCGTTCAAACCAATTCAGACGGGTCATTAAGAGAACTGCGAGGCTGATGACGATGGCGGCGATGACACCGAGCAGATAGAAGCGTGTGCCAATTGCCATGCCGATTGCCATTGTGAAGAAGATAAAGCCAACATCACGAGTCTCTTTGACAGCGTTTCGAAAACGAATAATCGAAAGTGCCCCAACAAGTGAGAATGCGCGGGCGATATTTGAGCCGACAATTAGCATGACAAGAGCAACAATCATGCCGTTCATGACGAGGGTAAATACAAAGCTCTGCGTGTAAGATGTGCCCCGATGGGTATTCTGGTAAACCCAACCAATAAAGGCGCTCAGCAGAAAGCTGAGAGTGAGCACGAGTGCTACATCTAGAACGGTGAATTCGCTAGTAAGTCCTTGAATATTGAAAATGTCCATGAGAGAGTCTCCTATTTTAATTGCCCAGCACTAAGAGAAAGGCTTTAATTGTGAATACCAATTTTAGGGTTGGGCTTGGTGAAAGATGCTGGAAGTGAAACAAGGATATCTTCCGAGCTTTCAGGGGGTAGGTTACGCCAGCGCAGAGCGGGCGTTTCTTGCGCCGTTTCGATGCTGCGACAGTATTTACTGACACGCACCATCTTCAAATTGTGGTCGGCAATCAATCCTGTTAGCCAGGTAGGAATGCGCTCGTTGACTTTGATTTCCATCACGACCTGGTTGGGCGGGAGCATAGGAAGAGCAGAAGGCTCTTCGTGGATGTGCAGACGGTGCGACTGGAAGGTTAGGTTTGTATCAAAGGTGACGCGCAAGCCAATATCGTATTTAGTGCCGATGAACGCTTGGCGATCGTAGCGCACGATGCTGACCGGGCGCAAGTTGTATTGCCAGAGAAAGACATACATCTCTTCAAGCGTTTTGCGATCTTCATCTGTGTTTTCGATCAATTTGCGGTCGTTACAAAGGCGTAGGGCATCACCGTATTCCAAGACGACACGCCTCTTTTGGGTGACACGATCAACACGCTGTTTGATTTCAAGAAAGACAGGTGTTTCTTCTGTCATCGGTTCACTCGTCTCGTAATGGCGGATGCGAAGCTTGCGGCGAAAGCGTAAACCATATTCTTTTTCCCAATAGCAGCGCAAATCTGGAGAGTCATAATAGAGACTGGTGAGCGCGTAGTTCCCATTACTACCATGTTCATCAGGGATGAGGTAAGCGCGCAGTGCTGACTTGAATCGTTCCGCTTGCTGAATGGTGATGAGGTACTTCAGCTCGAAGCGGTTGAATTTACGGATGGTGTGATTGAGATTTGCCATAGTTTTTTCTTTCGCGCCAGTAGAGTTTTTGTTCTTACAATCTAATTGTAGGTTTTTAACCTGTGAGAAACCCAAGAAGAAGCTGTGAAAAGGCTGAGAGAATCTTCCGCTTTTGCTTTCACAGCTTTTTCACAGGAAAATCATATATAATAGGGTTGT